>DASTWL010000016.1 GCA_035765895.1 Verrucomicrobiia bacterium
GGTCCGCTGGAAGTGCAGTTGCACGCATTCTCGCCACCGACGCCTCACCCGCGATGGTTGAGCGCGGACGCGTTGCCGTGCCAGCGGCGCGCTGGTCAGTGCTCGATGCGTTCAACGAAACGCTCCCGATGATCGCCGCACTGCAAGTATCGTCAGGCCTGCTGCACTGGGCGAGCGATCCCTCCGTCACACTCGCCTGCTGGAAAATATTTCTCACCCCCGACGGACGCATGGTGCACGCGTTGCCGTGCGAGCCGTGCCTGAAGGAATGGCGAACGCTCATCCCGGAAAGCCCGGTGCCATGGCGCAGCGAAGCCGAGTGGCTGAAAATTTTCGAGCGCGCCGGCTTGCGTGTCACGCGCTCACAAAGCTGGACGCACAACGCGGTCTGCGCATCTGCGTTGGAAATGGTGCGCGGGCTTCATCGCACCGGAGTGACGGGCCGTGTGCGCATCGGTCCGGCACGACTGCGGCAGGCGCTACGAGAGTATGACGCGCGACATCGGACGGCGGGTGGGGTTCAAGCAACATGGGCTTGGCTTGCAATTGAAGCCCAGTGATGGAGCGCCGGTCCCTGCCCGGCTTTGGATTTGGCAAACGCCCCAAGCCGGCAACATGTCGGCGCTCCCCCGGGAGTGCAGCCCGTAAAACTTTCACTGGTTTTCGTGTGTTTCGCGTATGCCGAGGTTAAACTTCAAAGCTCATGGCTGAACGCCTTCCCATTTACGAGATAGAGCAGGAGCTGGTTGCGCGGTTGCGCACGCAGCGACGGCTCATCGTTTCCGCGCCCACTGGTTCCGGCAAATCCACGCAGGTGCCGCAGATGCTGCTCGACCACGGACTCCTCGGGAACGGGCAGGTCGTGGTGTTGCAGCCGCGCCGGCTGGCGACACGCATGCTGGCGGCGCGTGTGGCGTCGGAGCGGAAGGCGGAACTCGGTCGCGAGGTCGGTTATCAGATCCGGCTGGAGAACGTGACAAGCGAGGCGACGCGCATCCGCTTCGTGACGGAGGGTGTGTTGCTGCGTCAGATGGTGAACGACCGCACGTTGCGCGGCGTGTCGGCGTTGATCTTCGATGAGTTTCACGAGCGGCATCTTTACGGCGACATTACGCTCGCGCAGGCGTTGGATTTGCAGGAAACCGCGCGGCCGGATCTGCTGATCATCGTGATGAGCGCCACGCTGGATGCAGAGGCGTTGACAAAATACATGAGTGGTGCGCGCGGGGGGAAACCCACCCCCGACCCCTCCCCGGAGGGGATCGCGCTGAATGGCTTGGGTGGTTCAAAGTCACCTGCCGCGTCCGAATGCCGAAATCCAGTTCCCCTCCTTGGAGGGGTTAGGGGTGGGTTCGGCTGCTCCGTCCTTCAATCCGAAGGCCGCACTTTTCCAGTGGACATCCAATACGCTGACTCACCGAGCTACGCGGACAAGCGGCCGGCGTGGGAACAGGCGGCGGATGCGTTCATCCACTTCGTGCAATCCGGCGGACAAGGCGACGTGCTGGTGTTCATGCCGGGCGGCTTCGAGATTTCGCAAACCATCCAGACCATCCGCAACTGCGACGAATCGCGCGGCTGGGTGCTGCTTCCGTTGCACGGCGAATTGCCGCCGCGCGATCAAGACGCCGCCGTAGCGCGTTACGAGCAACGCAAGGTTGTCGTCGCGACGAACGTGGCGGAAACCTCGCTGACGATTGATGGCGTGCGCTGCGTCATCGACAGCGGGCTCGCGCGCATCTCGCGTTATGATTCCCAGCGCGGTATCAACACGCTGCTCATCGAGAAGATCAGCCGTGCCTCATCAGATCAACGTGCCGGTCGCGCCGGACGAACGGCACCGGGCGTGTGCTTGCGGCTGTGGTCGCAAGACGAACACGCGCATCGTGCAGCGCAGGAACTGCCGGAGGTGAAGCGGCTCGATTTGTCGGAGGTGGTGCTGACGTTGAAGGCGGCCGGTGTGGAGGATTTGAGGAAATTCCGCTGGCTGGAGCCGCCGGATGAACAGGCGCTCGCACATGCGGAGGAGTTGCTGACGGACCTTGGCGCGCTCTCGACGGAACACGGCACGCGCGATACGCAACGCGCCCTTATCACTCCCATCGGGCGCAAGATGCTGGCGTTTCCGCTGCACCCGCGGTATGCGCGGATGCTCCTCGCGGCGCAGGATTTCGGCTGCGTGCAACAGGCGTGCCTTGTGGCGGCGCTCACGCAGGGACGCGATTTGCTGCTGCGCAACGTGGACCGCGACACTACGAACTATCGCGAGGATTTGCTGGGTGATCGTGCGGCGAGTGATTTCTTCATCCTGATGCGCGCGTGGAATTACGCGGCGAAGAATGAATTCCGCATCGAAGCCTGCCGGCGCATGGGCATCCACATGGTCACGGCTCGGCAGGTCGGGCCGTTGTTTCAGCAGTTCCTCGACATCGCCAAGCGCGAGGGGCTCGACATCGCGCCGCGCGAAGTGCCGGATGAGGCGTTGCAGAAGTGTTTGCTCATCGGCTTCAGCGATCGCGTGGCGCGGCGGCTCGATTCGGGGACGCTGCGTTGCGAACTCGTTCACGGTCGTCGCGGTGTGCTGGCGCGGGAAAGCACGGTGCAGAAGGCGCCGTTGTTTGTCGTCGCGGAGATTCGTGAAGTTGGCGGGCGCGATGGCGACGTGAACACGATTCTTTCGCTGGCCACCGCCATCGAGGAGAAGTGGCTGCACGAATTTTTCCCCGAGGACATGCAGCGCGATCTGCACACGCAGTTCGATGCGACGCAAAAGCGCGTGATGGCGGCGGAGCTGATCAAGTTCCGCGGGCTCGCGTTGTCGGCAAAGCGCGTGGATCCGCCACCGGCGGACGCCGCAGCGCGATTGTTGACGGATGAAGTGATGGCGGGGCGATTGAAGCTGACCGAATGGGATGAATCCGTTGACCAGTGGATTCAGCGGCTGGCGTTGCTGGCGCAGCATTGCCCGGAGTTGCAGCTCACGCCGATTGCGGAGGACGACCGGCGCGCCATCGTGGAGCAGGTTTGCCTCGGCGCGGTGGGCTACAAAGACATCAAGGACAAGCCCGTGAAGCCGGTGGTGCAAGGCTGGTTGAGCCACGCGCAGCGCGAGTTGCTGGACAAGCACGCGCCGGAACGGCTGAACCTGCCGAACGGCAAGACGCCGAAGGTGACTTACGAGCCGGGTCGCGCGCCGTTTGTTTCGATGCGCATCCAGGAACTCTACGACGTGATGCAGACGCCGAAGATCGCGATGGGCCGCGTGCCGGTGGTGGTGCACATCCTGACGCCGGGTTTCAAGCCGGTGCAGGTGACGCAAGATCTCGGCGGCTTCTGGCGCGAGCATTATCCGAAGCTGAAATCGGAATTGCAGCGGCGGTATCCGAAGCACGAGTGGCGGTGACTGCGCTGACCACCATGGCCGGTGGCCGTGTGGCTTGCTGAAAATAAAGTCCGTTGATGAAGGTCATTCGGAAATCCACTGCCAGGGTGTTTCTTGATCCGTGACCGCAGCTGGATTCTTCCCGTCCACGCAAGACAACGCTGCCCAAAAAGCGAGCAACGTGGGCGCTTCGCAATTTTGAACCGCCGCCATTTTCTCTTCTTTGCAATTGTGAGCCGGCTGATTGGCGTGGCGATGTCACCTTTCGTCTGCATCGCACAGGACGGGGCTTTTTGGTGATTCGCCGCGGCGGTCCGGCGTTCGCGCCGGCGCGAAACCGGGCGGGGTAACAGGGTGCGAGAGAGTTTTTTGGGGCACGTGGCATGCCAGTTGCAAAATGCGCTGTGGGGCCGTCAGCCAGAACCGGCTGAATCGGTCCGAGCGCCGAAAATGACCACATTTCAAAACCTGGTTCGAGCCGGTCTGCGGGGAATCCCCATGGCGGCTCTGTTGACGTTCACCCTGGGTGTGCGCGCCACGGCCGCCAACGTCACGCTGGCGTGGGATCCAAGCACGGATGCGACTGTCACAGGGTATCGACTTTATTATGGCACCGCCTCGCGGGCATATACGGGCAACGTGGCGGTCAACGCCGGCACCACGTCGGCCACGGTTTCCAACCTGGCGATCGGGCAGACGTATTATTTCGCCGCCACCTCGTTGAGTTCGGCGGGACAGGAAAGTGCGTATTCCGGCGAGGTTTCCTACATGGCGCCGGCGGCCAATTCCGCGCCGGTGGCCAATGCGCAAAGCGTCAGCACGCCCGAAGACACGGCCAGGACCATCACGCTGAGCGCCACCGATGCGGATGGCAATCCGCTAAGTTACGCGGTGGTGACCGGACCGGCGCACGGCACGTTGAGCGGCGCTGCGCCCAATCTCACCTACACCCCGGCGGCTAATTACAACGGCGCTGACAGCTTCACCTTCAAAGCCAATGACGGGACGGTTGATTCCGCGCCGGCCACCGTTTCCCTCGCGATTACGCCCGTCAACGACGCGCCGGTGGCCAACGGGCAAAACGTGACGACGGCAGAGGACACGGCCAGAACGATTACTCTGACCGGTTCTGATGTGGACGGCAACGCGCTCACCTATGCGGTGGTGGCCGCGCCGGCGCATGGCACGTTAAGCGGCACCGCGCCGAATCTGGTTTACACGCCGGCGGCCAACTACAACGGCAGTGATAGTTTCACGTTCCGGGTCAACGATGGCACGGTCAACTCGGCGACGGCCACGGTTTCCATCACGGTCACGCCCGTCAATGACGCGCCGGTGGCCAACGCGCAAAGTGTGAGCACGCCGGAAGACACCGCGAAGGCGATTACGTTGACGGGTTCCGATGTGGACGGCAATGCGTTGACCTATGCGGTGGTGACCGGACCGGCGCATGGCACGTTAAGCGGCACCGCACCAAATCTGGTTTACACGCCGGCGGCCAACTACAACGGCAGCGACAGCTTCACGTTCCGGGTCAACGATGGCTCCCTGAATTCTGCCAATGCGACCGTTTCCCTGACGGTGGCGCCGGTGAACGACGCGCCCGTGGCCATGGCCCAAAGCGTGACGACGGCCGAGGACACGGCCAAGGCGATTACCCTGAACGGCAGCGACGTGGACGGCGATGCGTTGACTTACGCGGTCAGCACGCCGCCGGCGCACGGCACCTTGAGCGGCACCGCGCCGAATCTGACCTACACGCCGGCGTCCAGCTACTCGGGCAGCGACAGTTTTGCCTTCCGTGTCAACGACGGGCTGACGAATTCCAGCCCGGCGACCGTGGCGATCACCATCACGGCCGTCAATCATGCGCCGGTGGCCAACGCCCAGACCATCACCACGCCCGAGGACACCGCCAAGGCGATTACGCTGACGGCAAGCGATGCGGACGGGGACAGCCTGACTTACACGATTGTCACCCCGCCGGCGCACGGAAGCCTGTCCGGCACCGCACCCAATCTGACCTACACGCCGGCGACGAATTACAGCGGCGCGGACAGTTTCTGGTTCAAGGCCAACGATGGCACGACGGATTCCGCCCTTGCGGTGGTGTCCATCAACATCACCGCGGTAAACCACGCGCCCGTGGCGAATGCGCAGAGTGTGACCACCGCGGAAGACACGGCGAAGGTCATTGTCCTGACCGCCACCGACGCGGATGGCAACAATCTGACTTACACGGTGGTCACGCCGCCGGCGCACGGAAGCCTGTCCGGCATCGCGCCCAATCTGACTTACACGCCGGCCGCCAACTACAACGGCGCGGACAGCTTCACGTTCAAGGCGAACGACGGCACCGTGGACTCCACCGTGGCCGCGGTGGCGTTGACCGTGACGCCCGTGAACGACGCGCCCGTGGCCAGCGCCCAAAGCGTAAGCCTGACGGAGGACGCCACCAAAGCCATCACGTTGAGTGCTGCCGACGTGGATGGCGATGCGTTGAGCTACACGATTGTGACGCCGCCGGCACACGGCACGCTGAGCGGCACGGCGCCGAACATGGTTTACACGCCGGCGACAAATTACAGCGGCGCGGACAGCTTCTGGTTCAAGGCGAACGACGGCACGGCTGATTCCGCGACCGCCGTGGTGTCCCTCAACATCACCGCCGTCAATCACGCGCCGGTGGCCAGCGCGCAAAGCGTGACCACCCCGGAAGACGCGGCGAAGGCGATCACCCTGGCCGCCACGGATGTGGACGGCGACACGCTGAGCTACACCATTGTGGCACCGCCGGCGCACGGTAAACTGACGGGCACGGCGCCGAACGTGATTTACACCCCGACGACCAATTACAACGGCTCGGACAGTTTCACGTTCAAGGCGAACGACGGCACGGTGGACTCCTCAACGGTGGCCGTGTTTGTGACCGTGACGCCGGTCAACGATGCGCCGGTGGCCAGCGCGCAAACGGTGACGCTTGCGGAAGATTCCAGCAAGGCCATCACGCTGTCCGCGACCGATGTCGAAGGCGATGCGTTGACCTACACGATTGTGACGCCGCCGGCGCACGGCACGTTGAGCGGCACGGCGCCGAATGTGGTTTACACACCGGCGACGAATTACAGCGGTGCGGACAGCTTCTGGTTCAAGGCGAACGACGGCGCGGCCGATTCGGGCCTGGCGGTGGTCTCCCTCAACATCACCGCGGTCAACCATGCGCCCATTGCCAGCGCCCAGAGCGCGACCACTTTGGAAGACACGGCCACGGCCATCACGCTCGCGGCGACCGACGTGGACGGCGACACGTTGACCTACACGATTGTGACGCCGCCGGCGCACGGCACCTTGTCCGGCACGCCGCCCAATGTGACCTACAAACCGGCCACGAACTACAACGGCGCCGACAGCTTTGCGTTCAAGGCCAACGACGGCACCGTGGATTCCGCCACCGCCATGGTGGGCCTGACGGTGACGCCGGTGAACGATCCGCCGACGCTGAACCCGATTGCGAATGTAACCGTCAATCAGAATGCCAGCGCGGCGACCGTGTCGCTGGCGGGCATCAGTTCCGGCGCCGCCAATGAAGCGCAGACACTCACGGTGACCGCCTCGTCGAGCAATCCCGGCGTCGTGCCGACGCCAGGCATCGCCTACATGAGCCCCAACGCGACCGGTTCACTGACCTTCACGCCGGTGGCGGATGCCAGCGGCACCGCGGTAATCACCGTGACAGTCAGTGATGGCCAGAGTGAGAACAGCACGGTGACGCGGTCGTTTACCGTGACGGTGAACGCGGTCGCCAGCCCGATCACACTGGATCCGATCGCCAGCGTGTCCGTGGATGAAAACTCCGGGACGCAGACCGTGCCGCTTTCCGGCATCAGCAGCACGTCCACCACGACCCCTTACACCACGACCACCCGGATACGCACCGGCAAGACGAGCACAAAGCTGACGGTAACGGCGACCTCCAGCGACACGAGCCTCATTCCGACGCCCGTGGTCAGTTACAGCAGCCCGAATTCGACCGGCACACTCAGTTTCGCGCCTGTCGCCGGCAAGTCCGGTTCGGCCATCATCACCGTGACGGTCACCGACGGGAGCAATCCGCCCACGAGCCGTTCGTTCATGGTGACCGTGAATGCCGTCAACGCGCCGCCGACGTTGGATCCGCTGGGCAATCTGAACGTGGCCGATGACGCAGGGCCGCAGACCGTGACGTTGACCGGCATCACCGCCGGGCCAAACGAATCGCAGTCGCTTACGGTTACCGCGACCTCCAGCAATCCGAGCTTCGTGCCCACGCCCAAGGTGAATTACACCAGCCCGAACACCACCGGCACCCTGACGTTCACGCCCACGACGAACACGAGCGGTTCGACCATCATCACGGTCACGGTGAACGATGGCCAGCCGCAGAACAGCACGGTGACGCGCGCCTTCACGGTCAACGTCTATTCGGGGCAAATGCCGCCGACGGTGTCCCTGACGTCGCCCAGCTACGGCGCGACCTTCACCGCGCCAGCCAAGATCAGTCTCGCGGCGACGGTCAACCCCAACGGTCACACGATCGCCAAGGTCCAGTTTTACGCTGATGGAACGCTGGTCGGCGAAGCCGCCAGCGCCCCTTACGCGGCGGATTGGGCGGCGACTGGCGTGGGCGCCTACAACCTGACCGCCCGCGTGCTTTATGAGTCAAACGGTTCGGTCGATTCGCAGCCGGTGAAGGTGACGCTGACCACGTTGCCCGCCCCGTGGGAAACAGCGGACTTGGGCAGTGGCATCGTCGCGGGCGACGCCGTATTCACCAACGGCACGTTCGTGGTCACGGGCGCCGGCAACATTGGCGGCACGGCGGACGACTTCCGTTACGTTTATCAGACCTTGAGCGGGGACGGCGACATCACCGTTGAATTGAAGTCGGCGGCCCTGAGCTCGCCGGCCGGCCGCGTGGGTGTGATGATCCGCGAATCATTGGCCAATGATGCCAAGGCGGCCTTCGTGGGGCTGGACAGCAACGGCACCTGCCACACGATCTGGCGGACCGCCACCGGCGGTGACAGCAATGACAGCACGCCCGCGATGAAAGCCACCTCCGACCTCTGGGTGCGGTTGGTCCGCTCGGGCAACCGGCTTACTGCTTACTACTCGACCAACGGCCGGCGCTGGAGTGGTGCCGGCAACCAGACGATTTCCATGGCTTCCAACATCTACATCGGCCTCGCCGTGGCGTCGGGCAACACGGACACGCCGGTGGTGGCCAATTTTGGCACGCCCGTGGTGACGCCTTGAATTCATTGCCAACGGTGATGCGCATATGAAAAAAATCGTGAAGTTCCTCCTGGGTGTGGTGGTTTGTTCGCTGGCGCTGGTGGCCGTGCTCCAGTATGCGGGAATCAGCCTGCCCAAATTCCCGGCGCGCACGGCCGCCGCCACTGCGGGAACCGGCGAACCGGCCGAAGCGGAGGCTGCCCCCGTGGCCACCCTTGATCCGAAGTTCCTTGAGGCCATCACGGCAGAACGGGATTTCAGCCGCCGTGACAAGGCCCTGAACCGCGCAGCCCGGTCCGTGGCGACGGACAGCTTGCCGCTGGCCGTCAACGACCTTGCCGGGCGTGACAACCCGGCGGCCCGCGAACTGTTGCAACGGCTTGTGCGGCGTTGGGCGGAAACGGATCCGGCGGAGGCGGCGACCTGGGCGGCGCAATTGCCGGCCGGAGTGGCGCGGCAACTCGCGCTCAAGCAGGTGGCGACCGCGTGGGCCGGGACCAACGTGACCGCGGCGGGCGAATGGTTGGCCACCCTGCCCGCCAGCGCGGACACGCAGGTGGCGACGCTGGCCGTTGCCTATGAAGCCGCCCGCACCGATCCGGTGACGGCGCTGCGGCTGGGCAGCCCGTTGCCGCAGTCCGATGAGCGGGATGCCTTGCTGGTTTACACCGTGAGCCAGTGGGCGACGACGGATGCGGGCACCGCCAGCACCTGGGCGGCGCAAGTGGCCGATGCCAAATTGCGTGAGCGTTTGCTGGCGGCGGTGGCCGTGGCGGTGGCGTCCAAGGACGGGGCCGCGGCGGCGGTGCTGGCGGGCACCCAGCTTTCCCCCGGACCGGAGCAGGACCGTGCCGCGGTGTCGATCGTGCAACGTTGGGCGCAGACGCAGCCTCAGGCGGCCGCCGCATGGATTCTTCAGTTCCCCGACAACTCAACCCGCAACGCGGCCACGCAGAACCTGGTGACTATCTGGGCGCGCCAGGATGCCACGGCGGCCCAAAACTGGTTGAACTCCCTGCCCGCTGGTTCGATGCGCACCGCAGGTTCGGCAGCCTACGCCCAGACGCTGGCCAGTCTGGATGCCACGGCGCAGAGTTCGGTGCAATGACCCTGCCGGCGCCGGCACCGGCTGGCGCGGCCCTGTTGCATCCGCTTCCCGCGCGCGGTTGCGTCCGGCTTCCGGCATTTTCAGATTCCTTCCCAACGCTGATCTGATATATCGGAGAACCATTGCGGCCTCCCAGTCATGCCCGCGATGACCCAACAAAATCCTATGTCAGATTATCTCAAATCCTTGTTCGGTTTGGACGGGAAAGTGGCCGTCGTCATTGGCGGCACCGGCGAATTGTGCGGCGCCATGGCGGAAGGCCTGGCACAGGCGGGCGCGGAAGTGGTGCTCGTCGGGCGCAGCGCCGAAAGGGCCGCGGCGCGCCTGCAGCGCATCACTGCCGTGGGCGGCAAGGCGTGGTTCGCGCCGGCCGACGTCGCCCGCAAGCCCGCGCTCGAGGCCCTGTTGAAAAGCGTCCTGGAAAAATCCGGCCGGGTGGACATCGTCGTCAATGGCGCGGGGGTCAATTCACCGACGCCGTTTCTGGACGTGGCGGAGGAAGAGTTTGACCGCATCATGGACACGAACTTCAAGGCGCTTTACTTCGCGTGCCAGGTGTTCGGCAGGCATCTCGTCGAACGCGGTCAGGGCGGCAGCATCATCAACATCGGCTCGATGAGTGCGCTGAAGCCGTTGTCGCGCGTCTTCACCTACTCGGCGTCCAAGGCGGCCGTGCATAATCTCTCCATGAACCTCGCCCGCGAATGGGCGCCCAAGGGGGTGCGCGTGAACATCCTCGTCCCGGGCTTTTTCCCGGCGGAGCAAAACCGCAAGGTGCTGACGCCGGAACGCGTCGGGCAGATCATGGGGCACACGCCGATGAAGCGCTTTGGCGAGGCCCGGGAATTGATCGGCGCCACCCTGCTGCTCGCCAGCGATCAGGCGGGTTCCTTCATCACCGGTGTCGAAATGGTTGTGGACGGCGGTTTCAATTCCATGTGCATCTGACGCCGTCCGCCGGCCGGAATCATAATCCGTCGGCAAGTGCGTCTTGGAGGGCGGCTGCCAGCCGGCGGTATTGCGGCAGTGAATTGTAGAGCTGCGGCGCGATGCGCAACAACCGGTGGGGCGGCGCGGGCCAGGAAAACACCGGCACCTCGATGCCGTGGCATTCGCGCAGTGCGTCCTGCAACGGATATTCAAACCAGGGCGCGCGCGGCCCTTGTCCTGCGGGCGCGTCCGGCAACGGCACCGCCGCGAGCGAGCCAAGACATCCTTCCGGACACGGCGGGGTCACCGCCAACGCATCGCACAGGAGCCGGCGCGCCGCCAGGGTCAGGGCGCGGTTGCGCGCCATCACCGCCGGCCAGCCGCCGGGCAGCAGCGAGCCCACATAACGCAGCGTTTCCGGCACGCTCAGCCAGGCCGACGGATCACCGGTGCCCGTCCAGCCAAACTCCAGTTGAAAACGCGATCGATCCGTCCGGCGGGAATTCGCTCCGTGGCTGATGACCAGCGGCCGGATGTGCGCCTGCCGGTCGCGGCGGACGTGCAACAGCGCGGCGCCTTTCGGCGCACAGAGCCACTTGTGACAGTTGCCAGTGTAATACGTCGCGCCCAACGCGGACAGATTGAGCGGGATCATGCCTGGCGCATGCGCGCCATCGACGAGCGTTTCGATGCCGCGCGCGTTGAGCGCCGCCAGCAATCGTTCCAGGGGCATGACCAATCCCGTGGTGCTGGTCACGTGATCGAGCAACACCAGCCGGGTGCGGGGCGAAACCGCGGCCAGCACGGATTCAACCAGTTCCTCGACGCGGGCCACGGGAAACGGCACATGGGCCACCACCACCTGTGCGCCCGTGCGTTCCGCCACGTAATTGAGGGCGTTGCGGCTTGCGTTGTATTCCTGGTTGGTGACCAGCAGTTCGTCGCCGGGGGCGAACCGAAGCGAGCGCAGGACGGTGTTGACGCCGGCCGTGGTGTTGGGGACGAACACCAGATCATCCGGCGCCGCGCCCACGAACTGCGCGAGCGCCGCGCGGGCGGCGTCGAGGTGGCCCTCCAGTTCGCGCACGAGGAACTGCAGGGGCTGCCGTTCCAGCCGGAGCTGCCATTCGTGCTGGTGCGCCAGCACGGCGCGCGGGCAGCTGCCAAAGGCGCCGTGGTTGAGAAAGGTTACCTGCGGATCATGCAGCCACAGGGTGGGATCGGCGGCGGGAAGTTCGAGCGGTTTGGTGTCGGACATGCGGTGTCGGGCAAATTGGTGCCGGACGGCTTCTCGGGTGAATCCGGCGCGGCGCAGTGTCGTCCATTTGCGGGCGGGTCGCCATGTTGAAAATGCACCCGCCTGAAACGCCGGATTGTTTTTGACGCGGCCCCGCGCATGGGGGCCAACTGTTGAGACCGATGAAACGCATGACCTGCACCCGTTGCCTTTGTTTGCTGGTGGTTCCCGGAATCCAGCTCCTCGCCGCGGAGTCGCCGCGGTCCTTTGCCTCCGACACCAATCAGGTGCTGGAGCGCACCTGTTTCCAGACCGGCCAGCCGTGGAGTCCGGCGGGCAACCTCCGATCGGACGTGGCCATTGTTTACGGCATTGACGCGGGATTGCCAGAGCGCATTGCGACGTGGCGCGACCATGATTACCGCATTCACGTGATGACCGGCGTCGCCTGGGGGCAGTATCAGGACTATCTCTATGGCCGCTTCGACGCCATCAACCACGAGGACGAGGCGCAGACGCAGCGCGACGGCCACAAAATCAGCCACGGCGGCGATGTCTATTACATGTGTCCCGGCGAGAATTACGGCAAATTTCTCTGCGTCGGCGTGCAACGGGCTCTGGATGCCGGGGCCGAGGCGATCCATCTCGAGGAACCGGAGTTCTGGGACCGCGCCGGCTATTCGGAAGGCTTCAAGCGCGAATGGCGAAAATATTACGGCGAGGACTGGCAGCCGCCGCACAGTTCGGTGGACGCCCGTTGGCGCACTTCCAAGTTGAAATACTTTCTCTACCGGCGCGCGTTGCAGCAGGTGTTCGACTACGTGCAGGACTGGAACCAGCGCACCGGCCACCACGTCCGGTGTTACGTGCCCACGCACAGCCTGCTCAATTACGCGCAGTGGAGCATCGTCAGCCCGGAATCCAGCCTCGCACGGCTCAAGGGGTGTGATGGTTACATTGCACAAGTGTGGACCGGCACCTCCCGCGAGCCGAACCGCTTTCGCGGCGAAGTGCGCTCGCGGACATTTGAGACTGCCTTTCTGGAATACGGCGCGATGCAGAACCTCGTCCGTGCCACGGGCCGGTCCGTCTGGTATTTGAACGATCCCATCGAGGACAATCCCAACCACGACTGGAACGACTACCGGTCCAACTGGGAATCCACCCTGACCGCGTCGCTGCTGCAGCCGGATGTCTGGCAGTATGAAGTCGCCCCCTGGCCTGAACGCGTGTTCACCGGACGTTACCCGCGCTCGGCCAGCCCCGCGGAGCGGAAATCCATCCCGCCGGATTATGCCACCGAATTGCAGACGGTGATGAACGCGCTCAACGACCTGAAACAACCGGATGTGAAATGGGATTGCGGCACGACCGGCGTGGGCGTGCTCGTCAGTGATTCGCTCATGTTCCAGCGGGGTGAACCCACGCCCAGCGATCCGCATCTCGGAAATGTTTACGGGCTCGCGATGCCCTTGTTGAAGCGCGGCCTGCCCGTCGCGCCGGTGCAGCTGGAAAACGTGACCGTGCCCGGCTACTTGAAGGACTTCCGCGTATTGCTGCTGAGTTACGACGGCCAAAAGCCCCTGTCGCCCGAGGTTCACGCACCGCTCGCCGACTGGGTCCGGCGCGGCGGCGTGCTGCTGGTTTGCGACGCGGATGCCGATCCGTATTTGCGCGCGCGCGAATGGTGGAACACCGACGGCCGCCATTATGCCACGCCGCGCGAACATCTCTTTGAGGCACTCGGGTTGCGGACGCCGGTGGCCACCAACCAGCTCGTGCGCGTGGGCCGCGGCGGCGTGTATTGGCTGCCCGAACGGCCGGCGCAGTGTGCGGCAAGCGCGGCGGGTGCCGAACGCATTGTAGCGACGACGCGCCAGTGCGCGCGGGCTGCCGGCTTGAAGTGGCGCGAAACGAATTATCTGCTGTTGCGGCGCGGGCCGTATGTCATTGGCGCGGGCCTGGACGAATCGATCGTGGCCAAACCGCGGGTGTTGCGCGGGCGCTACGTGAACCTTTTCGATCCCAAGTTGCAGGTCGTGTCGCAGGTGGTGATCGAGCCGGGCACGCGGTGGTTTCTGCTGGATCTGGACCGGGTTCAGGGGCGTGCGCCCCGTCTGTTGGCCTCGGCCTGCAAAGCGCTGCCCATGCCAGCGCCAGCGGGACAGCTCGAATTCACGGTCGAAGGAGTGGGCGACACGCCGGCGGTGGTCCTGCTGGCCGCGAAGCATCCGCCCGGCGCGGTGACGCTTGCGGGGCAGCGGGTCGAAGCGGTGGAATACTCCAAGGCGGACGGCCTGGTGTGGTTGCATTTCACGAATGCCGCCTCGCCCCGGGTGCTGTCGGTGGCTGAATCCTCCGCGCACTAGGCGGAGCGCCTCACGGTCTGGGCGGGCGGGTCAGTCTCGCGCGGACGACGTGCCATTGGTCGCATGCCGCTCAACCCCGTGACGCCGTGCTGCTTTACAACGCCGCCGGTGTTTGGTGAACTTACGTTCAATGGAACGCTTGCGTTGCTTTCCGTTAAACTCCTGCCATGGATGCCAAGGATAGAGGCGCCCAATGGCCGGGAGGCCTGTTGCACCGCCATCCGCTGACGCACGTGCACGTGTGCGGCCGCCGGCTTGAACCGCCCGTGCTGAGTCACGTCGTCAATTTTCCCCGGCTCGAAATTCCCCTCTCCGGCTGTTACGAAAACCAGATCGAGAGCGACGGGCGCGTGATCACCGTGCGGCTGCGGCCCGGTGCGGCGTTGTTCGCCCCGCCCAATTGCTGGAACCTGCCCACGTGGCGCCATCCCGTGCGGCTCATGTCCATTCTGTTCGGCAAAAAACAACTGGGCATCAGCCTGGTGACGTTGAAATCGCCCGCGAGCCAGAAAATCGTGGCGCAGAAAGTCTCGCTGCTGCGGCCGTTGACGGGGCCGCTGCCGAAGTTGATGGAGGCTGTGACCGAGGTGCAGACGGCCGGCGGACCCGACGCCATTTATCCGGAACTCGCCCGCGCGCTGCTGATTTGCGTGGAGCAATCCTTTCACCAGCCCGAAGTGGCGGCGGCCAATCCGGCGAAGTCGCTGCTGGAGGACGTGTGCGTTTACCTCCAGAGCCACTATCAATACGACATCACGCGCGATTCGGTGGCGAAGCAGTTCAGCATTTCGCCCAACTACCTCTCCCGCATCTTCCAGTTCCAGGGGCACATGACGTTCAGCAATTACCTGATGCATGTGCGCACGGACCGCGCAAAACATCTGCTCCGCAGTTACAATCTCAAGCTTGATGACGTGGCGGCCCGGTGCGGCTACCGGGACACCGCCTACTTCTGCCGCGTCTTCAAACGCGTCGCCAAGCTGACCCCGTCGGAATACCGCACGCAGCACCGTCCGGAAACGGCGGCCGATGCGCCGGCGGACGCGGCCGAGGCAAACTGAGCCCGACGTGACTTCCGCCGCGGCGCCACACGGGGCGTGCCGCCGCCAGCCTGCGTTTTCAGTCGCAGGTCACAATACTCCAATAAATGCAACAATGATCAGCTTGCGTGATGGGCGGCCGGGCGTTGACTTTAACGCTGCGCGCGAAAGGCGAAGCGCGGTGACGGTGCGGCGCATGGTTCCTGCCGGATTTCGGGCGACACGTTGATCGGGCTGACTGGCGGGGAGGGTGAAATGCCGGCGCACTGGCGTTGCCCCGCCGTGGGTTGGGGGTGCGTCCGCCCGGGGCACGGGCGTGGCCCCTGCGGATGTGGATTGTTTCAAGCGGGCAGCTTGAGCCCGTGATCGTCCGACGCAGACAACAATAATACAGTTAAGGCGATTTTCCCGGCGTGGGCATCGGACCGGCAGCCAACGATGCCATCAGGGAGGATTTGATTGGAGAGCGGCTCAACATGCACAACCTTGTTCCATCGGCACCACCGCAGCGATTCAATTCGGCAGCTGCCGGTCGCGCGGCGTTCACCTTGATTGAATTGCTCGTCGTCATCGCCATCATCGCGATTCTGGCGGCCATGTTGCTGCCCGCCCTGTCGAAGGCAAAAACCAAGGCGCAGGGCATCAGCTGCCTGAACAACACCAAGCAGCTGACCATCGCATGGGCGTTGTATGCGGCCGACAACAACGGCAAGCTGGTTTATAACAAGCCGGGCTATTCCGACCTGACCAACTGGGTGGGGAATTTTCTCGACTGGTCGAGCAGCGCGCAGAACACCAACCTGGATCTGATTCGCAACGCGTCGCTGGGGCCTTATGCCGGGAAGAATGTGGGCATCTACAAATGTCCGGCAGACAACACGCCCTGTGCCGCGGGGCCGCGCGACCGCAGTCTTTCGATGAACGCCTACGTCGGCAACATCGGCAACGGCGCCCCGATCACCGGCGGCTACGCGCAGTTTTTGAAGGAGTCGGACTTCCGCAATCCGGCCGGCATTTTTGTCTTTCTGGACGAGCATCCCGACAGCATCAACGATGGCTGGTTCATCTTCTGCACGGCGGGGAATCCGGCGGAGCGCAATCAGTGGAGCGATTTGCCGGCGTCCTATCACAACGGCGCGGGTGGGTTTTCGTTTGCCGACGGCCATTCGGAAATCAAGAAGTGGCGGAATGGCAGCACCGTCCGCAGCGTGACCAAGAATTCCAGTTTTCTGCCGCTCGGCATTCCCTACAACCAGACCGACGACATTACGTGGGTGGCGGAACGGCAGACCACCAAGCTTTGACCTGTGATCAAGGAACGCAGGTTGAAAATTCGGTGTTTCCCGGCTTTCGGGGGCACTCTGTTCAAACCCTGACGACATACCTCAATCAGAATCATGCGAAGAAACTCGACTCTCTCTCTGGCCGTCGCGACGACGGCCTTGTGCGCGCTGGCGGTGCAGGCGCAGACGTTCAATCCGGTGCCCCTGATGCCGGGCAGCTACACCCAGGACATCGTGGTCGAAAGCAACACGCCGCCGCCCCAGCCCTACGCCTACAATTGTTCGCAGGGCAGCGGCCTGAATCTGGGCGGGGATTACACCCTGTTTGAGCAGGGTTTGTATCATGGCTATCCCTACGGCATGCCGCCGCATGGCTCCACGTTCACGCACCTGAGCAATCCCAACATTCAATACGTCATGCCGCCGGATTACACGGTGAACAACTGTCTGTTCATTGATGCGTCGGTCACGTATGGCACCCTCACCTTCAACACGCCTGCAACGGCGACCAATCTGTCCTTTTTGGGCACGTCGGGCGGCGGGGCGACGACGATTGATTACCTGGTCACGCATGCTGATTTCACCACGGAGTCCGGCACGATCAGTTTCGGCGATTGGTGGAACGGGGCCAATTTTGCGTGGACGAACAGCGGACGGATTTATCAGTCGGGCGCCTTCAACAACATCGGCGCCGCGGACGGCAATCCCCGCTTGTATTCCACGAACATCACGGTGTCGGGAACGAGCCCGGTGACGAGCATCGACTTCTATTACAACTCGGGCGGCGGACACGCGGGCATTTACGCGGTCAGCGGCAACAACGGCGGCTCTACGTGGACGCCGATCCCGGTCGGCGGGTTCAACGAGCAGGTCATCGTGGCGGCGGCGTTTCCCCTGACCGCAACCATGGATCAGGGCACCAACACGCTTTACAACGGCAATCTGGCCACATGGTTCGAGCAGGGCTTCGCTCCGGCCAATCCTGATTCCGGCCTGCCGCATCCGGGCGCGCTGCTGACCAACATGCTGCACGCCACCCACGTGTATCAGATGGCCCCCAGTTACGCCGCGAACAACGCCATCCTGATCGATGCCAATCATCCGGTGGCCAACATCACTCCGGCAGCGGCGGACAGTTACACGGCCATCGCCCTGTTGACTGCTGGTGGCAACATCGGCGGCGCCAACATTATGACGAACCAGATCATCCTGCAGCATGCCAACGGCGTCGCGGAAACGAACCTGTTCTTCGGCTACGACTGGTTTGCCACCAACGCGCAAATCGCCTACGTGACCGGCGGGCGCGTGAACATGGCCGCGCGCACGCTGGATGCCTTGGGCGATCCGACCAGCCTTGCGAGCAATCCCAAATTGTTTGAAAGCACCTTTGGCCTCACGGACACCGCGAGCCCGGTGACCAACATCGTGCTCAAGTATCTCTCCGCTCCTGGGGCCAGCTCCACGACCTATGTGCTGGCCGTGAGCGCGTCCGCGGGTGCGGTGGCACCGGTCGTGTTTACCCAGACGCCGTTCGTCAATGCGTTCGTGGGCGGCAATGCCCGTTTTTCCGTGCAATTGTCGGCCGGCTCCACGCCGTTGACCTACCTCTGGCAGACCAACGGCGTGACCCTGACGGATGGTGGCCGGGTGTCCGGCGCCAACACATCGAACCTGACGCTGAGCGGCGTTGGTTTTGGGGATGCCGGAACGGTGCAGGTCATCATCACCAATGTTGCCGGTGCCACGACCAGCGCTCCCATCGTCTTGACGGTGATGTCCACCAACGCGGATGTGACGACGCCCGGCGATCCGGTCGCAGCGTATCAGCCCAACGGCGGTTCCACGCCGGCCAATGAAGCGGTGTTCCGCACCCTTGACAACACCACGACGAAGTATCTGAACTTTGGTGGCAACAACGGGGCGCCTTTCTACGGCCCGGTCGGCTTCGTGGTTACGCCGTTACAGGGCCGGTCCACATTGACTGGCATCCGGCTTTACACGGCCAATGATGCGACGGCGCGCGACCCGATTGATTACACCATCGAGGGATCGGACGATGGCAGCAACTTCACCTACCTTACGTCGGGGTCAGTCAGCCTGCCGTTGTTCCGTAACGCGGCCGACCAGCCGCTCGACCCGCTGAGCCAGGCGCTGGCCGAGAGCAACTTCGCCAACGCCACGGCCTACTCGTCCTACCGCGTTTATTTCTACGACGTGCGCGACGCGGCCAACGCCAACAGCCTCCAAATTGGCGAGGTGGAATTGCTGGGGACGCTGGAGCCGACGTCGCCGGTGCTGCTCAGCGACATTCACCCGACGAACACCATGAACTTTGAGGGGCTCGTGTCCTCGCTGAGCGTTACCGCGAGCGGCTCGTCACCCTTGTTCTACCAGTGGAAGGTCAACGGCGTGCCGATCCCGGAGGCCACCAACGCCACCTGCTCCTTCGTCACCCTGGCGGGCACCAACAATTACAGCTGCACCGTGTCCAACAGCATCAATCCGCCGGCCACCAGCAGCACGGCCACCGTGGTGGGCGTGCCCTCGAGCCTGGCTTCAACCTTCGTGGTCAACTTCCACGATGCGATGGGCGCGCAATACGCCGCCTCGGCGGACGAGGCCAACGCCAACCTGTGGACGAACGTCACCTACACCGGCCTGGGCGCCTACCCGGATTTGCCGGCCAACACGAACTGGAACGGCTTTGGGTTTGCCAACGGCTACGCGCCGACATTTGACGCGGGCGTTGCGCCCCAACGAGCATCTGATGGCAGCCCGATTCCGGTGACGCTGACCGTCAATTATTCCGGCGAGAACGGTTTCCTCGCCTTTTACGGTGACGGGACGGCGGGCAATACCTGCGCCGACTGTCCTTCCTTGGTGTTGGGCTACACAGCCGTGGCCAATCCCGGCGGCACGTTCGTGTTGCACAACGTGCCACCCGGCAGTTACACGCTCTACCTTTACAGCGCCAACTTTGACAACACCCGCGGCGCGAAGTTCACCCTGAACAGCGGTGGCGCGCACAATGGCTGGGACACCTGCACCAACAATCCGGCCAACGGATCGCCGGCCAACGCCTTCATCGAAGGCTCCACCTACGTTTACTTCACCAACGTCACGCCAAACGTGGATGCAACCATCACGGGCAGCTTTGTGGGTTTCTACAACCCGATCAGCGCACTGTCCGGCGAGGCGAATTTCAACGGCCTGCAACTCATCAAAACGGCCACCACCCGCCCGACGCTCTCGATCGAATCGGCGGGGGACAGCCTGACGATCAGCTGGTCGCCCTCCGTGGGTGTGCTTCAATCCGCCCCGAATGCGGCTGGGCCTTACACCGACGTGTCAGGCGCGAGCTCGCCCTACGTCGTCCCGGTAGCGGGGGCGCAAAAGTTCTATCGGCTTCGGCTGTAAGGGCGGATTCGTTCACGACAACCCGGTGGCTGGCAGCGCGGCTCATGACGCGCAGCGGCCGAGCAGAATCAAATCACGTCGGGCCGGAGAGAGGTCTCTCCGGCCCGCAAGCTTTTGCCGGCCGGACAACGTGCGGAGCGCCTGCTGCTGGCGCGCAACAATAATGCAGCAAAAGCAACATTTTTCCTGTTGGTGACGCGATTGCGTCGGGAAGAAACTGCGGTAAAGCCTCTTAATCAAACGCCGGTCGCCCGGCGCGTCGGCCTTGATGACGTTCTATTCAGGTTTAGTTTTATGACGTGTTTTCGTTCACTCTGGGTGGAGACCCCGGCTTGCATGGTGGCCGCTTTGGTTCTGGTGATAACTTCCGTCAACGCCGCCAACATGGTTCCCATCGCCGTGACGGGATTCAATCGCGATCTGGTGGTGGAGAACAACGCCTCCGGTCCACCGTTTGACGCCTACGCCAGCGAATTCAATCCCGGCGAGAACACCGTCTTTTACCAGGCCGGGCTGGCCGGCAAATCGTATGGTTTGCCGGCTTCGGGCGCGTTTACCAGCGCGCTGGGCGACGGCACGCAGTTTCAACTTCAGCCCTACACCGGGGCCAACGCGCTCGTGCTGAGTGGTGAAACAGGTGTGGATTCCGGCACGCTCACGCTGGTCGAACCGGTCATTTACAAACGCATCGCCATCCTGGCCAATTCGGCGAATGGCGGCGGCGCGCCGACGATGACGCTGCACTTCAGCGATGGCAGCACGCTGGTCACGAATTACAACGCGCTGGATTGGTTCTTCAATCCGGGTTTTGCCCTGCAGGGGGTCGATCGCCTGAATCTGACCTCCGGCGCTGCCGACGGCGGTCCCAATGATCCCCGTTTTTATCAAACCACACTTGATCTGGACGCGATTTTGGGCGGCTTGAACCAGCCGCTGGTCAGCATCACATTTGACAAGGTGCTCGGCGTGGGGGCCACGGCGGTTTATGCCCTCAGCGGCGAATCGGAGCGCAGCATGATTCCGATCGCCGTCACCGGTTTCAATCGCGACGTGGTGGTCGAGAGTGGTTCGAGCGGGCCGCCTTACACGACGGCGCTCAATTTCAACCAGGGCGAAGGCACCGCGTATTACCAGAGCGGTCTCGGCGGCAAATCCTACGGGCTGCCGGCGGCCGGCGTGTTTGCCAGCGCACTGGCGGATGGAACGGTGTTTCAGTTCCAGCCCTACACCGCCAGCAATGCACTTGTCTTGAGTGGGGACACCGGGCTCACCAACGGCACGTTGACGTTGGTGACACCCGCCGTTTATTCGCGCATCGCCATCCTGGCGAACTCCGGCAACGGCACCAATCCGTATGGCAACGTGACGCTGCATTTCGACGACAACAGCACGTTTGTCACGAATTACTACGCGCCGAACTGGTTCAACGATGCAACGAACATCGCCCTGCAGGGCGTGGAACGCATCACCTTGAGCAGCGGCGGCACGTCCGGCGCCACCACGAACCCGCGCTTTCATCAGACGACGATTGACCTGACGGCGGCGCTGGGCGCGGCCAACCGGCCGCTCGTCAGCCTGAGCTTTGACAAACCGCAGGCGAAGTCCACGGGCATTTACGCGGTCAGCGGCGACACCAACATCGTGACGCTGGCCGAGGCGACGAACCTGGCCGCAGCAGACATCCAAGCCACGACCGCCACGTTGCGCGGCGAGGTGTTGTCCACGGGCGGCAGCGTGCCGGCGGTCACGTTTTATTACGGTCCCACGGATGGCGGGACCAATCCGCTCGCTTGGGCGAACAGCGTTGCAGTGGGCGTGCGCAGTGGGACCTTCACGCAGGCAGTCGGCGGGTTGACGCCGAACACGAGCTACTATTACGCGGTTCAGGCGGTCAATTCCCGGGGAACATCGTGGGCCGTTCCGGCGGTGTCATTTACGACCCTTGCGCCCGTGCCCGCGACGCTGGTGAACGGTCCGGTGAGCAGTGTGACGGCGAATCTCGCGACGCTGGGCGGGCAGGTGACGAACACGGGCGGCGACGCGCCGAGCGTCACGTTGTTTTACGGTCCGGTGGACGGCGGGACCAATGCGGCCGGCTGGGCGCAAAGCGTCACGCTGGGCAAGCAGGCCGGTGCGTTTGCATATTCTGCCAGCGGTTTCGCGTCGAACACGACCTATTACTACACGACCCGCGGCATCAATCTCGGCGGAACATCGTGGGCCGCGCCGGCGCAGGCGTTCACAACGCTGGCCACGGTGCCCCCGCCGGCGGCGGTGCTGAGCCAGCACAACGACCGGTTCAACTCCGGGCGCAACCTGAACGAATGGCAGCTTAACGTGAACAACGTGAATGCGAAACAATTCGGCCTGCTCTACACGCGGCCGGTGGACGACCAGATTTACGCGCAGCCGCTGATTGTGACAAACGTGAACCTCCCCGGCCACGGCGTGCACAACGTGGTTTACGTCTGCACAGTGAACAATTCGATCTACGCGTATGACGCGGAAGATCCGGCGGTGACGGTGCCTTACTGGCAGACGAACGTGACCGGCGCCAACGCGGTGCCACCGAGCAACTCGGACATGACCGGCGCCTGCGGCGGCAATTACAAGGACTTCAGCGGCCACATCGGCATCGTGGGCACGCCGGCCATCGATGTGGACTCGGGCACGATGTATTTTGTCGCGCGCACCAAGGAGGCGGGCACCACATTTGTGCAGCGGCTGCACGCGCTCGACATCACCACGGGCGCGGAACGGCCGAACAGTCCGGTGGTCATCACGGGCACCTATCCGGGCACCGGCGCCGGCAGCAGCGGTGGCGTCATCACGTTCGATCCGCAACGGCAGAACCAGCGGCCCGGGCTGCGGCTGGCGAACGGCCGGGTTTACATCGGCTGGGCCTCGCACTGCGATTGGGGTCCGTATCACGGGTGGTTGATGGCCTGCGACGCGACCACGCTGCAAAAGGTGGCCACCTACATGACGACGCCCGATGGTTCCAACGGCGGCATCTGGATGAGCGGCGCCGCGCCGTCCGTGGATGAGTTTGGCAATCTTTACCTCGCCGTCGGCAACGGCACCGTGGGCACGTCCGCCAACCGTTCGGACACCATCAATCGCGGCGAAAGCTTCCTCAAGCTCGACGGCGCCAATCTCAGCATCCAGAGCTGGTTCACGCCGTTCAACTGGCAGATTCTGGAGAACGGTGACATCGATCTCGGTTCGGCGGGTGTGCTGTTGATTCCCGGCACGAATCTCGCGCTGTCCGGTGGCAAGGAGGGCAAGCTGTATCTGGTTAATCGCGACAATATGGGTGGTTTGAGCGGCAGTGGGGCGGACACCAACGTCATCCAGAGTTTTCAAGTGACCGGTCTGACCAACCCCAACGACATCCACGGCGCGCCCATCTGGTGGGACGGGCCGGACGGCTCCTACGCCTACGTCTGGGGAGAATACGATTATCTGCGACAGTTCCAGTTCGACTGGACCGCGGGCAAATTCATTTTGCCGAACATCGCGCAGAGTCCCACGCGGGCGCCCAACGGAATGCCCGGCGGCATGTTGTCCGTATCGGCCAACGGCACCAACGCCGGCAGCGGGATTCTTTGGGCCTCGCACCAGTTCACTGGCGACGCCAACCAGCAGGTGCGGCCGGGCGTTTTGCACGCCTACAACGCGCAGAACGTCAGCGTCGAACTGTGGAACTCGGAGCAGAACAGCGCGCGGGATTCGGTCGGCAACTTCGCCAAGTTCTGTCCGCCCACGGTCGCCAATGGCAAGGTTTACCTCGCCACATTCTCGAACCGGCTGAATGTTTACGGCCTGCTGCCGCGGCCCGCCCTGAGTGTTGCTCTCGCGGGCGGCAATGTGATGCTCAGCTGGCCGACCAACTATGCCGATGGTTACCGGCTCCAGTTCAGTGACTCACTCGCACCCGCCGGCTGGACCGATGACACCAACAGCGTTCAATCGGCCGGGGCCGATTATCAAGTCACCACGCCGGCCGCCGGGGCGGCGGTGTTTTATCGCCTGATCAAATGAGCGCGGCGCCGCGCCTTGACCCCGGTTTGAACCCGTTTTTTATGCACATCACACCACATTGGTTGAAACCCTCATGCAAACCCGCCTGCGCCGCCTGGCTCGGGCTGAGCCTGCTGGCCATGAACGCGCCGGCCGCCGTGCAAGTTACCGTGGCTCACAACACCGACGACGAAGCGACCGGCGCCTTCGCCTTCAAAAATGTCCCGGCGCCGTCCCGCAACGACGCCGCCACCGCCGCCCAATTCAGCGTGGTTGCCGGTGAAGCCGATGGCAACGGCGCCGGTCTGCGCCCGCTGCACGACGGGCGCATGCCGGGAGGATCGGACGAGCCGGGCGAAAACTTTTTCTTCTCGGCCGGCACCGCCGGCGGGCGTCTCGTGGTGGATCTGGGCCGCGCGATCGACCTCAAGCAGGTCAACACGTATTCCTGGCACGTTGGGACGCGCGCGCCGCAGGTTTACAAGCTCTACGCCAGCGCGGGCGGCGATTTCAACGCCAAGCCTGGCGCCGGCGTGGATCCAACCACGTGCGGGTGGAAATGGATTGCCGACGTGGACACACGCCCGAAACAGGGGGACGCGGGCGGCCAATACGGAGTGAGCATCGCCGATCCTGCCGGCAATCTCGGCAGCTATCGCTATCTGCTTTTCGACGTGTCGCGCACCGAGAGTGACGACGCCTTCGGCAACACGTTTTACAGCGAAATTGATGCGGTGGATGCGCACGCGCCCGCCACGCCCGTCACCGCGGCGTCACCGCGCCTGACGTTCACCACTGCCGATGGTTCATGCGAAATCGCGATCGACACCTCGGCGGCGCCGGAGCTGGCAGACTGGGCGGAGCAAAAGCTCGGCCCCACGCTGGCCTCATGGTTTCCCAAAATCGTGGCCATGCTGCCCAGTGACGGTTACGTGGCGCCGAAAAGCTTCAGCATCACGCTGCGGCCCAGCGATGACGTGGCGTTCGCCGCGGGCACGCGCATCATGGCCAATTCCCGCTGGCTCAAATCCGAGCTCAAAGGCGAAGCTGTCGGGGCGCTCGTGCACGAGATGGTGCACGTCATCCAGCAGTATGGCGCCGGCCGGCGGCACAATCCGCAGGCCACGCGCACGCCCGGCTGGCTCGTCGAGGGCATTCCGGATTACATCCGCTGGTTCAAGTATGAGCCGCAAAGCCACGGCGCGGATCTGCTCTGGTTGCAGGAGCGCCCGGACCTGAAGCTGAACTACGACGCACGCTACCGCGTCACGGCCAACTTCATCGACTACGTCATGGAGACGCACGATCCCGCTCACACGTTGCTGGCCAAGATCAATGCGGCGTGCCGTGCCGGTGAATACCGCGACGACCTGTGGCAGCAGCTCACGGGCAAATCGCTGGCGCAACTGAATGACGACTGGAAGGAACACGTGCAGTCGGCGTTGGCGGAGCGCGCCAAAACCGGGCTCAACGTCCTGACGCCCGAGGAGCGCAAGGCGGGCTGGCGGCTATTGTTCAATGGCGTGGATACAGCGGGCTGGCACAACTTCAAACACGACGGCGTGCGGCCGGGCTGGGAGGTGAAGGATGGCGCGCTCGTGTGTGCCGATCCCCACAACGCCGGCGACATCGTGACCGTCGGCCAGTATGGCGCGTTCGAGCTGGAACTGGACTACAACATTTCCGAGGGAGGCAACAGCGGCATCATCTACCATGTTTCCGACGAGGGCGGCGCCGTTTGGGCGACGGGCCCGGAATTCCAGCTGGAGGACAACGCCAAGGCCGCTGATCCGCAGCGGTGCGGCTGGCTGTATGCGCTGTATCAGCCGCCGAATGATCCCAAGACCGGCAAGCCGCTCGACGCCACCAAGCCGGCGGGCCAGTGGAATCACGTGCGGCTCGTCATCACGCCGGAAAAGTGCGAGCACTACATCAATGGCGTGAAATACTTCGACTACGTGCTGGGCAGCGATGATTTCAAGGCGCGCGTGGCGAAGAGCAAGTTTGGCAGCATGCCGTTGTTTGCAAAATTCGATCGCGGCTACATCGCCTTGCAGGGCGACCACGGACGTGTGGAGTTTCGCAACATCAAGATCCACCCGCTGCGGCCGGCTGCGCACTGAGCTCGGCGATCTTCCTCTTCATCCCGGGTGTCCGGGGCGCCCCGCGGATTGTCCCCCGCGGGGCGTTCTGGCCAACCAGGACACAATAGTCCAACGGAGAGCACATTTGTCACCTTGTCTCGCCGGCCGGCCGCCCGATAATCGATTCCTGTTCAACGAAAGCCCCGGTCGGGCGGGGCGCAGCCCGGTCCATCCGCTTCGTGTCGGGTGAGGTTGCGCGTCCGGACCAGGCGGACCGGCGCAGCGAAAGGGCGACCTGTCACCGGCCTGCGCCGGCCATCGGATCATGAAAGCGTTGGTCAAAAAAACAGCGGCTCCCGGTCTCTGGCTCGAAGACGTTCCCGAGCCCAAAATCGGCATCAACGACGTGTTGATCAAGGTGGATCGCACAGGCATCTGCGGCACCGACGTCCACATTTACAAGTGGGATGACTGGGCCCAACGGACGATCCCGGTGCCCATGGTTGTGGGGCATGAGTTTGTCGGGGAGATCGTCGAAGTCGGCTCCAACGTGAAGGATTTTTTCCCCGGACAAGTGGTCAGCGGCGAAGGGCACGTCGTCTGCGGCCACTGCCGGAACTGCCTGGCGGGACGCCGCCATTTGTGCGCGGACACCAAGGGTGTGGGCGTGAACCGGCCCGGCGCGTTTGCCGAGTATCTGGCGCTGCCCATGACCAACGTCTGGGTGCATGCGCCGGGCATTGAGCGGGATGTGGCGGCGATATTCGATCCGTTTGGCAACGCGGTGCATACGGCGTTGTCGTTTCCGGTGCTGGGCGAGGATGTGTTGATCACAGGCGCCGGGCCGATCGGCATCATGGCGGCGGCCGTGGTGCGACACGCCGGCGCACGGTATGTGGTGATCACGGACGTGAACGAACACCGCCTGGAACTCGCCCGCAAAATGGGGGTGACGCTGGCCGTCAATCCCCGTCAGCGCAGCGTGAAGGAGGTCCAGAAACAGCTTGGCATGACCGAGGGCTTTGACGTGGGCCTGGAGATGTCGGGCAACGCCGCGGCCTTTCAGGATCTGCTGGCCAACATGAGTCACGGCGGGAAAATCGCCATGCTCGGCATTCCCGAAAAGGCCATGGCCATCGACTGGAACACCGTCGTCTTCTCGATGCTGACCATCAAGGGCATCTACGGGCGCGAGATGTATGAAACCTGGTATAAAATGACGGTGATGCTCCAGAGCGGCCTCGACATCACGCCGGTCATCACCCATCGGCTGCCCTACACGGAATTTGAACAGGGCTTCGCCGCGATGTTGAGCGGCCAGTCCGGCAAGGTGATTCTAAACTGGCGGTGAAGCCGTCACTCCGCCCTCGTTGATTTATGAGAAACGTAGCAACTTCACCGGCGCCCCGGCGCCTCTGGTTCAGCGTTGTCCTGCTCGCCGGCTGTGGCTGGCTGACGCAAGCGGCGCCGGCGCGCTTGTCCGATTACATCCGCCCGTTCGTCGGCACTTACGGCGAGGGCAACACGTATCCGGGGCCGTCCGCGCCGTTTGGCATGGTGCAGTTGAGTCCGGACACGGATGATCAGCTCTGGGATACTGCGTCGGGCTACGAATATTCCGACACGTCCATCATGGGCTTCAGTTGCACGCACCTGAGCGGCACCGGCATTCCCGACCTGGGCGACTTCCTGTTCATGCCGCAAATCGGCACGCCGAAATTCCAGCCGGGCACCAAGGAGGCGCCGGAGACGGGCTATCGCCAGCGGTTTTCGCACGCGGACGAGGCGGCCACCGCGGGCTACTACAAGGTCAAGCTCGCCAACGGCGTCACGACCGAGCTCACGGCGGGCGAACGCGCCGGCCTGTTGCGCTTCACGTTCCCGGCGAGCGATCAGGCCTCCATCATGATTGATCTGAACCACGTCCTCAACGGCGGGCGCTGGCGCGTGGTGTGGTCGCATGTGCGCAAGGAAAACGACACGACCGTCACGGGCTTTCATCTCGTGAACGGCTGGGCAAAGGAGCGCTACCTGTATTTTGCAGCGCAATTTTCGCGGCCGTTTGACGCGCACCAAATCATCAGCAGCGGCAAGCCCGTCATCTACAACACCTATCGCTTTCGCAGCCAGAACGAGGCGGCGGGCACCAACCTCCAGTTTCTGGCCGAATACAAGACGCACGCGGATGAGGTCATCACGGTGAAGGTGGCGGTTTCGGCCGTGAGCGCGGCGAATGCGTTGCAGAGCTTGTCGGCGGAAATTCCCGCCTGGGACTTCGCCGGCGTGCGCGAACGCACGTGCCGCCAGTGGGACCGTGAACTGGCCCGCATCCAGATCGACGGCTCGCCGGAGCAGAAGGAGACGTTTTACACCGCGCTTTATCACGCGTTCCTCACGCCCAATCTCTACGAGGACCGCACGGGCGAATACCGCGGACTCGACGGCGAAGTGCATCAGGCGAAGGGCTTCACCAACTACGCGGTGTTCTCGTTGTGGGATACGTATCGCGCCACGCATCCGTTGTTCGCGCTGATTCAGGCGCCGCGGGACGCGGACATGATCAACTCGCTGCTCGCCCATTACGATCAGAGCGCGGACCACCTGCTGCCGATGTGGTCGCTGCAGGGCAACGAGACGTGGTGCATGATCGGTTACCACGCGGTGCCGGTGATTGTGGACGGTTATCTGAAGGGCGTGAAAGGCTTCGATGTCGAACGTGCCTATGAAGCGGTCAAAACCACGGCGCTGAATCCGGATTACGACAGCGTGGCGGCCTATGCGAAGCTGGGCTGGGTGCCGTGCGACCAGGAAAACGAGTCCGTGTCCAAGACGCTCGAATACGCCTACGACGATTACTGCATCGCGCAGATGGCGAAGGCGCTGGGCAAGAAGGCGGATTACGCGGTGTTCATGAAGCGGGCGGAGAGCTACCGGAACCTGTTTGATCCGTCGTTCGGGTTGATGCGCGGCAAGGATGCGCAGGGGCGCTGGCGCACGCCGTTTGACCCGCACCTGTATGTGCAGGGCGGCGATTTCACCGAAGGCACGAGCTGGCAGTATTCGTGGTATGTGCCGCAGGACGTGCCGGGCTTGATCGCATTGATGGGCGGGCCGGATGCATTTGCCAAAAAACTGGATGCGCTCTTTACCTTTGGCGCCAATGAGAGCCAGGGGCTCGATGACATCCAGGGACGCATCGGCGAATACTGGCACGGCAATGAGCCCAGTCATCACATCATTTACCTCTACTGTTACGCGGGCCAGCCGTGGAAGACGCAGGAACGGCTGCATCAGGTCGTCCAAACGCAATACGGCAACCAGCCAAAATCCCTCACCGGCAATGACGACTGCGGGCAAATGTCCGCGTGGCTCATGTTCACCGAGATGGGCTTCTATCCGGTGTGCCCGGCGAGCGACTACTACGTGATCGGTGCGCCGCAACTGCCGAAGGCCGTGATGCATCTCTCGAACGGCAAAAAATTCACCATGACGGCGGAAAATCTCTCCGACGAAAACATCTATGTGCAATCCGTCCGCGTGAACGGCCGGGACTGGAACAGTCCGTTCCTGCCTTATGCGGCGTTGCAACACGGCGGCTCCATCGCCTTCACGATGGGACCGCAACCCAACCGTAACTGGGGCACCCAGCCCATCCTGCCAAAATGAAGGCGCGCAACCACACTCACACCATGAAACTCTGCCATCTTTGGGGCGCACTCGGACTGGCCCTGGCCGGCTCCGGCTTTGCGGCGGAAACGTCACTCGTCACGCTCGCCAACCCGCTGCAGGGCACGGATTCGACGGGCGGCTTTTCGCACGGCAACGAGTATCCCGCCATCGCCCTGCCCTTTCCCATGAACGTCTGGGCGCCCTACACCCAGCCGGCCCGCGACTCGTTTTATTACCAGTATCGGCAGGGCAAGCTGCGTGGCATCCGGGAAACGCACCAGCCGAGCCCGTGGATCGGCGACTACGGCTCGTTTTCGCTCATGCCGGTGTCCGGCCGGCTGGCGGTGAACGAGGACGAGCGCGCGTCGGACTTCCGGCACGAAGCCGAGCACGCGCAGCCGAACTATTACCGCGTCCACCTCGACACCTGGCACGCGACGGCGGAGGTGACGCCGACCGAACGTTGCGCGCGGTTCCGCTTCACGTTCGACAACGCGGGTGACGCGTATGTGGTGCTGGATGCGTTTCCCGGCGGCTCGTCGGTGGAGGTTATCCCTGGCGAGAACAAGATCGTCGGCGTCAGCCGGTTTAATCACGGCGGCGTGCCGAAGAACTTTGGCAATTACTTCGTCATCGAATTCGATCAGCCGTTCGTTGCCCACGGCGTATGGTCGCCCAAAACCACCGAAGCCGGCGCGAGCAAGCTCGCCGGCGACCACGTCGGCGCCTACGTGAAATTCGCCGCGCAGGCGGGCCAGGTGGTGCAGTGCCGGGTGGCGTCGTCATTCATCAGCGCGGAACAGGCGTTGCGGAATTTGCAGGCCGAAATCGGCGACGCGGACTTTGACACCGTGCGCCGGCGCGGCGAGGCCCGGTGGAATGACACGCTCGGCAAAATTCGGGTGACGGGCGGGACGGAGGAGCAGCAGCGCACGTTTTACAGCACGTTCTATCGCAGCGTGCTCTTCCCGCACAAATTCTACGAACTCGATGCGCAACAGCATCCGGTTTACTTCAGCCCCTACGACGGCCAGTTGCACCAGGGCTATCTCTACACGGACACGGGCTATTGGGACACGTTCCGCGCCAGTCATCCGCTCTACAACCTGCTCTTTCCGGAAGTCAGCGGTGAAATTTTGCAGGGCATCATCAATGCCTACAACGAAAGCGGCTGGCTGCCGTCGTGGGCCAGTCCTGGCCATCGGGCCTGCATGATCGGCAATCACGCCTTTTCGCTGCTGGCCGACGGCTGGGTGAAGGGGGTCCGCACGTTTGACTTGAATCGCGCGGTGGATGCGATGGTGCATGACGCGAACAACGAAGGCCCGGGCTCTTGTCCTTCGATCGGCCGCAACGGCGCGACGTTTTACAACCAGCTGGGCTACGTGCCTTATCCCAATGTGCATGAGGCCACGGCCAAGACGTTGGAATACGCCTACGACGATTTTTGCGCGGCCATTCTGGCCGACGCCGCGGGCCGCCCGGCGGACCGGGATGCGTTTGTCCGCAAGGCGCAGAACTATCGCAATGTCTTCGACATAAAGACCGGCTTTGTGCGCGGCCGCCAGGAGGACGGCGCGTGGTGCGAACCGTTTTATCCCATTGAGTGGGGCGGGCCGTTCACCGAGGGGAACTCGTGGCAGTGGACGTGGAGCGTGTTTCAGGACATTCCCGGGCTCGTGCAGTTGATGGGCGGTGAAAAGGCGTTTGCGGACAAGCTTGACGCCGTGTTTACCACGCCGCCGGATGTGAAAGTGGGCACCTACGGTGGAATGATTCATGAAATGACCGAAATGGTCGCGGCGAACATGGGCCAGTATGCGCACGGCAATCAGCCGGTGCAGCATGCGATCTATCTCTACGATTACGTCGGCCAGCCGTGGAAGGCCCAGACGCGCATCCGCGAGACCATGGGCCGGCTGTATCAATCCACGCCGGACGGTTTTTGCGGTGACGAGGACACGGGCCAGATGTCGGCGTGGTATGTCTTCAGCGCGCTGGGTTTTTATCCGGTGACGCCGGGGACGGATCTTTACCTGATTGGTTGTCCGCTGTTCGACCGCGCGACGCTCACGCTGCCGGATGGGAAACAATTCACCATCACCGCGCAGGCCAACGGACCGCAACGTCCCTACATCCATGGCGGAACATTGAACGGCCAGGACTTCAACCGCACGTTCCTCAAGCACGCGGAGATTCTGGCCGGCGGCGACCTCGTGTTCCGCATGGAATCCGCGCCCGATTATCACTGGGCTACCGGTGCCGGGAGCCGTCCGCCTTCCGCCATGGCCGGGCTGTTGCAACAGACTGCTGTCGGCGGCGCCGCCACGCCGGGCGGCAAGTGATGCCGGCTCGTGGTGTCGGACCGACGTGTCTGGTGGTGGGACAGGCGTTCTGCCTGTCCCGCTTCGGCCGCGGGGTGCCAAAACGGAGCTTCCATCGCTTCGTGTGTTCCGGCATTAATGGCGGTCGTCCATGCCAGCCATCCGATCGACGTCACCGCTGGTGCCCGTTGCAGGCGTCCAGCGACGGACGCACTGCCGCGCGGGTGCCGGCGTTTCGCCGGACGCGGCGCGCCGCGCCGATGGTGTCCGTCCTCTTGGAAAATCGCCCAGCATGAAATCAATTTCGTCCCTGCAACGACTGTCCGGCGTGTTGGCTCTGTTCGGTTGGTGTCTCGGCGCCGTTGCGGGCCCGGCGAGCGCGGAGCCGGCCACCAACAAGTTGTTGTATGTGGTGGGCGATTCGCATCTCGACACGCAGTGGAACTGGACCGTGCAGGACACGATCCATCCCTACCTCTCGAACACGCTGGTCCGGAACTTCGTGCTGTTCACCAATTACCCGGATTACACGTTCAGCTTCGAAGGGGCGTTCAAGTATCAACTTGCGAAGGAGTATTACCCGGCGGAATACGAGACGTTGAAGCATTACATCGCGCAAGGCCGCTGGCGCGTGGCCGGGGCGTCGGTGGATGCCGGCGACGTGAACATTCCCTCGCCGGAATCGCTCATCCGCCACGCGCTTTACGGCAACGGTTACTTCAAGCAGGAGTTTGGCAAAACGAGCCTCGACTTGTTTTTGCCGGATTGTTTCGGTTTCAGCTACGCGTTGCCGTCCATCGCCGCGCATTGCGGATTGAAGGGGTTTTCGTCGGCGAAACTGCTCTGGGGCTCCGCCATCCCCTACCCGTTTGAAAACATTGGCCGCTGGGTGGGGCCGGATGGCGCTTCGGTGGTCGCGGTCATTCAACCCGGCGCCTACGATTCGCACATCACCGAGAATCTGGCGAACGCGACGAACTATCTCGCGCGCATCGACGAAATGGGAAAAGCCACGGGATTGTATCTCGACTACCGGTATTTCGGCACGGGCGATATTGGCGGGGCGCCGGACGCCAGGTCGGTGGACTGGCTGGAACAGAGCATTCACACGACCAACGGTCTGTTGCGTGTGGAGAGCGCCGGCGCAGATCAGTTATACCGGGATTTGACGCCGGAGCAGGTGGTCAAGCTGCCGACGTATCAAGGCGAGTTGCTGATGCGCATCCACGGCGTCGGCTGTTACACGGCGCACAGCGAGATGAAGACCTTCAACCGGCGCAACGAACACTGGGCGGACAGCGCGGAGCGAGCGGCGGTGATGGCCGACTGGCTGCAAGGCGGCGGCACGTATCCTCAAGAGCGGTTGACGAAGGCCTGGGAACGTTTCCTCTGGCACCAGTTTCACGACGATTTGACCGGCACCAGCATCGATGCGGCCTACCAGTTTTCCTGGAACGACGAGCTGCTCTCGCTGAATGAGTTTGCCGCCGAGCAAACGCGCGGCATCGGCGTGCTTGCCCGGGCGCTCGACACCACGGCCACCGGCGTTCCGCTTGTGGTGTTCAATCCATTATCCGTCGAAAGCGAGGATCTGGTCGAAGCCACGGTGACCTTTTCAAACGGACTGCCCCGCGCCGTGCGGGTGTTTGGTCCGGATGGGAAGGAAGTCCCGGCACAAGCGGGCACGCCGCGCGGCCATTCCCTGCCGATTGTCTTCCTGGCGCGGGTGCCGGCGGTCGGGGCGGCCACGTTTGATGTGCGTCCGGCTGACCGGCCGTGTGCGCTGAAAACCGGCCTCGCCGTCTCGAAGTCCCGTTTGGAGAATGCCCGTTACCGCGTGCGGTTGGATGGCAATGGCGACGTGCGGTCCATCTACGACAAGGCAAACCAGCAGGAGCTGCTGGCCCGGCCGATCCGCTGGGCCTTTTTGCACGATGAAGGCACCATCTGGCCTGCCTGGGAAATCACCTACGCTTCAGAAACCGGCCGGCCCGCTTATCTGGGCCGGCCTGCACGCGTGGAGGTGCTGGAGTCCGGTCCCGCACGCGTCACGCTGGGTATCACGCGGTTCAAGGACAACTCGACCTTCTTGGAACGCATTTCCCTGGCAGCGGGCGAAGCCGGTGACCGCGTCGGCTGGGATGTTTCGGCGAATTGGCACACGCGCGGCACGTTGTTGAAGGTTGAATTCCCGCTCACGGCCGCCAATCCCAAGGCCACGTTTGACCTGGGCCTGGGCACCATCGAACGCGGCAACGCAACGCCCAACCTCTACGAAGTGCCCGCCCAGCAATGGGCGGATTTGACCGACACGAATGGCCAATACGGCGTCACCGTCTTGAACGACAGCAAGTATGGCTGGGACAAACCAGACGATCATACACTGCGATTGACCATCTTTCACACGCCCACGCCCGGCCTTGCTTATCCGCATGGCGCGCACAACAGCCTCGGGTCACATCGCTTTCAATTTGCGGTCATGGGCCATGCGGGCGACTGGCGCGCCGGCCGGTCGTCATGGACGGCGGCGCGGCTCAACCAGCCGTTGCAGGCCTTTGCCGCGGCCGCGCATCCGGGGCCGCTCGGCAAAACCTTTGCCTTCCTGACGACGGACAGTCCGAACGTAATGGTGAAGGCCGTCAAGAAAGCCGAAGCCAGCGATGAAGTGGTGGTGCGGTTGCAGGAATTGACGGGCCGGCCGCAGACGGTTCAGCTTGCGGGCGCCGCACCCATTGTGGCCGCGCGCGAACTGACCGGTGCCGAGGAACCGCTCGGTGCCCTGACTCCCGCCGGTGGCAAACTGACGCTGAAACTCACTCCGTATCAACCGCGGACGTTGGCCCTGACGCTGGGCGCGGCGGCCGCGACCGTGCCCAAGGTCGTCAGCCAGCCGGTTTCACTGCCGTTCAACCTCGATGTGTTCTCCCGCGATGCCAACCGGGCGGATGGCGATTTTTATCAGGGCTACACCATTCCGGCCGAACTGGTGCCGGCGTCCGTCGTGCGCGATGGGGTCAACTTCATGCTCGGCTCGACGGCGGATGGCGCAAAGAACGCCGTTGCGTGCCGCGGCCAGACCATTGCGCTGCCCGGTTCCGGTTTCACACGGCTCTACCTGTTGGCGGCCGCCGCGGGTGGTGACACGCCGGCGGTGTTTGCCGTGGATGGTCAGGCTAGGCGGCTGACGGTTCAGGATTTCACGGGCTTCATTGGCCAATGGAAGCCGCCGCTTGTGAAGCCGGACGAAGTGGCCTGGGTGTTCACGCACCGGCACACGCGCGACGGCAATGATCCCTATCGCTTCTGCTACCTCTTCAAATATTCCCTCGACCTGCCGGCCAACGCGCGCACGTTGACCTTGCCAGACGCACCGAATGTGCGGGTCTTCGCGGTGTCGCTGGCCAAGGGCACAGCGGAGGAAACACAACCGGCAGGTGGGCCGTTGGCGGCGAACGAACTGCCTTGGGCCAGCGCCGGGGCGAATCAAATCGTCAACGCTGACGCGCACGGTGTGGCCGCGGTCACGCTTGACGGCACGGGTTGTGGCGATCCAGATGGAAAGATTGTTTCATACCTGTGGACGATGGATGAAAAGCCACTGGCCGCCGGCGAGCGAGCAGTGGCGAAGCTAAAGCTGGGCCGGCACCTGATCCGGCTTGCCGTCACGGACAACGCCGGCGCCACCAGTGAAAGTGAAGTTGAGGTTCAGGTGTTGCCGTCGCTCCAGGTGACGGTGAAGGCATCGGCAACGCAGGCTGCTGCCGCGCCGCTGACGGTGCAGTTTGCCGCGACCGTGCGGGGTGGGCGAACCGAACGTTCTCACGCGCTGACTTTGGATGACGGCGGAACGATGACGGCACAGGGTGAACACGCGCCGCGCGAACGGGTGCAGGATGCCTTTGATGGCAGCGCCGCGACCAAGTGGCTCGACTTTGCATTGGAGGATCCCGCCACGCGGGCGAGCTGGATTCAATATGAATTCCCCAACGGCCGGCGCGGGGAGGTGGTGAGCTACTCATTGACCGCCGCCGCCGACGCGCCGGCGCGGGATCCGCGGGACTGGCGTCTGCTCGGTTCGAACGATGCCGGCGCCAACTGGACAACGCTGGATGTGCAGACCAACCAGACCTTTGCCGGCCGGGGGTTGGAGAAGGCTTTCCGTCTGGCCAGGCCCGCCAGTTTTAATCTTTTCCGCCTGCAAATCGACTGTGTGGCAGATCCCGCTGCGGCGAATGCGGTGCAACTGGCCGAACTCAAATTGATCGGGACGCCGGCGGATTCGTATGTCTGGCAGTTCGGTGATGGTGGCCACTCGCGGGAGCAGAGTCCACAACACACCTACGCGCACGAAGGCAACTATCAGGTGCGGCTGGCGGCCGCCCGCGGTGATTACACGGGCACTCATCAAATGCTGATGACGGTCGGTCCGCCCTTGCGTGCCACGGCCACCGCCACACCCGTGGCGGGTCAGCCCGGCACGGTTGCCTTTGCCGCCCGGGCCAGTGGCGGCAATGCGGCCCGCGCCCCCTACAACACCACCCTCGACGGTTACGGCGTTGTTGCGGCGCAGGGCGAGAATCAGCCCGCCGAAATCGCCGCCAACGCCTTCGATGCAACGAGCGCAACCAAGTGGCTGGATTTTGCCGGGGAGAACCCCGCCACGCGCGCCAGTTGGATTCAATATGCCTACGCGCATGGTCAGCAGTATCAGGTGGGCCGTTACGCCCTCACGTCCGCCAACGACGAGCCCGGCCGCGACCCAATGAACTGGCGGTTGCTCGGTTCAAACGACGGCGGTGCGACGTGGACCATCGTGGATGTCCGCACCAACGAAACGTTCACGGACCGTAATCAGCGACGCGAGTTCAGTTGCCGGAACGCCGCCGGCTTCCGCCTTTACCGGTTGGAAATTGACACGGTCAAAGACGCGGGCGCGGGCGGTGCGCTGCAACTGGCGGATCTCGAGTTGATTGGCGTGCCCCTTTATCGTTACGAGTGGGATTTTGGTGACGGTTTCATGTCCACCGAACCCAACCCGCAGCATACCTACTCCGACTCGTCGCGCCACGATGTTTCCTTGGTGGTTTCAGACGGCGCCGCGTCCGTTACGAACAAGTTGACCGTCATTCCCAAGCCTTAAGCCGGGTCAGTCGGGCGAGGTGCTCCAACGAGATTCAGTTCCCCCTGAATCCGGCGGTGGAACAGGCATTGTGCATGTCCGTTGGGACGAACGAATTGGGTGTTGCGCAGGCCCGGCAGGATATGCTGGCGGATACAAAACTCCCATAAAAGCTACATTTTTCACGTTGGCTGGAAATGGGCCTGCCGCATAGAGTCGATTAGTTCCCAACAGCCAACCCATGACGTAAATGCCAACCAACCACGCCCGTGTGTCCGCTTCTGAAAACCCTTCGGCGATGTGAGACTATTTCCCCACTCGGCGGCACCTGAGGCCGCCGATGGAAGTTTTCGCCGGATTTGTTTATATTCCTATTGCCTGCCCCAAACCTAATCACCATGAAACCATCCAAGTTGCACTCCCATTGCGCAGGGGAAAGCCGGGCCGGAAGCGCTTCCGGATTTACCCTGATTGAACTGTTGGTGGTCATTGCCATCATCGCCATTTTGGCGGCCATGCTGCTGCCCGCGCTGAGCAAGGCCAAAGTCAAGACCCAGGGCATTTACTGCATGAACAACGGGCATCAGATGATGACGGCCGTGCAGCTCTACACCGGGGATAACACCGAATTTTATCCACCCAACCCGGACGATGGCACCACGACGGTGGGCCACAATTGGTGTCCCGGGCATGCGGGACCGGGAGAAGGGGAAGAATTCAATCCGGACATTTTGATCGACCCAACCCGCAGCCTGCTGGCCAACTACATTGGCGGCAATGCCACCATCTTCAAATGTCCGGCCGACAAACGCATGGGCCGTTATCAAGGCACCAATCCGTCCAAGGCTGGCCAAATTGTTCCGGCGGCCCGCACGTTTTCCATGAACCAAGCCGTTGGCACCATTTGTCCCGCCTATGACCGCGGGGCGGGGCACAGCGGCGCGCCGACTTTGGCGGTCAACGGTCCGTGGCTCAATAACTCGCACAGTCACCGGCGTAACTCGCCTTACAACACCTTTGGCAAGACCTCCCAAGTGACGCAGCCCAGTCCGTCCGATTTGTGGGTTTTCATCGATGAAGATGCCGACAGCCTCAACGACGGCGGCTTCGGTTTCGGGATGAACTCGGCTGAATGGATCGATTTCCCTGGCACTTATCACAACATGGCGTGCGGGTTTGCCTTTGCGGACGGCCATTCGGAAATTCACAAGTGGCGCGATGGCCGCACGGCGGTGGTGAATCACAACGTCAGCCGCCGCTCGGTTCCGGGGAGTGTGGATTGGCAGTGGATGTATCAACACACCTCGGCAAAATAAGACGCTAATTTGACGGAAATCTCCCTGCGAGTCCGGCCGGCTTGAAACCGGCCGGACTTTTTTTGGACGAATCGCAGCCGGGCAGTTTGCAGTTGACGCATTCACTTTGCATGGCAAAGTTTCCTTATGAATGCCGACTGGGCCGCTGAAAATCTGCAAACCATTCGCACCCTCATGGAGCGTTCGGCGTTGTATCGTCGGCAGCTGGCGCCCATCTGCCTGCTGGTTGGCCTCGTCGGGCTGGCCGCCGGCGCCGTGGGCTGGGAGACACAATGCGATTCTCCGCGCCGCTTCGTGCTGTTTTGGTTCGCCATCGCCGCCGTGTCTTTGGCCGGCGCCTTCGTGGTGGTTCGCCGCCAGGCGTTGCGCGACAAGGAATCGTTCTGGTCGCCGCCGACCCGGCGGGTGGCGCAGGCCATGTTGCCGTGTCTCTACATCGGCTTGATTGCGGGACTCGTGGTGGGATTTGTTGCCGATGATCCGGGTGTCACGTGGGCGGTGATTCCGGTGTGGATGGCGCTCTACGGGGCGGCGCTGCACGCGGCCGGCTTCTTCATGCCGCGCGGCATTCGGCTGTTCGGTTGGGCCTTCATCCTTGGCGCCACCTTGCTCCTGCTGTGCCTTTCGTCGCTGTCCCAGCCTTGGGAGTTTCGCTTTACCCACCCCGTCATGGGCGCCGCCTTCGGCGGACTGCATCTGGCTTATGGCATTTACCTGCTCTTCTCCGAGAAGCGCCGCACGCCGTGAACCCGGAACCCTTCCTCCAACTCGACCGTGTGATTCACGAGAAGGGGCGGCTGGGAATCATGTCCATGCTGGCCGCCGCCCCCGAACTCGCCTTCACCGAACTGCGCGATTCGCTGGGCATGACGGATGGAAACCTCACCACGCACATCCGGACGTTGCAGGAAGCGGGCTACGTGGCGGTGGCCAAGTCCTACCAAAACAACCGTCCGCTCACGACGTGTTCCCTGACCACCACCGGGCGCAAAGCCTTTGCGGACTACATCGGCCTGCTGGAGCAAATCATCCAGCAAAGCCGGCCAGCCTGATTTCATGAACCATTCGTTGAACATAAATTTCCAGTCGTGGTCATCTACTTTGTATTACAAAGCGAAGCCGATGAAACCAAGGCAGCCACGCATCATGCGCCAGGCAACATGCCGTGGGCGGGGAGCCGGCGGTTCCACTTACGGTTTCTTTCGAGTGTTGCGTAGTTCACCAGCCAATTCGTTATGAAAATTCTCCGCGCGGATCATCTCGGCATGTGCTTTGGCGTGCGCGACGCCATCGCACTGGCCGTCACCCAGGCGAAACAGCAGCCGCTCACCATCCTTGGCGAGCTGGTGCACAATGCCACGGTGGTGGCGGATTTGCAGGCCCGCGGCATCCGCCTCGCCCGCCAGCCGGGCGAGGTGGCGACGCCCGCCGTGATGATCACCGCCCACGGCGCTTCCGAGGTGGCCAAGGCCGGCGCCGCTGCTCGGGGGCTGCACGTGCTCGAAGCCACCTGTCCGCTGGTGCACGTGGCGCACCGGGCGCTGGCCACCCTGGTGCAGGCCGGCTTTCATCCGGTGGTGGTCGGCAAACGCGGTCACGTGGAAGTGCGGGGCCTGACCGAAGATTATCCGGAGTGCGACGTGGTGCTGAGCGAAGACGACGTCGCGCAACTGGCGGAGCGTTCCCGCTTCGGCGTCGTGGCGCAGACCACGCAACCCATCGAGCGGGTGCGGCATCTGGCGGCGCTCATCCGGCAGCGTTTTCCGCGGTCGGAAGTGCGCTTGGTTGACACCGTTTGCCAGCCGACGAAGCAGCGCCAGCACGCGGCCGTGGACCTGGCACAGCGTTGCGACGTCGTCGTCGTAGTGGGCGGCGCGGACAGCAACAACACCCGCGAACTCGCCGTCACGTGCCGGCAACAGGGCGCGCGCGTGCACCACGTGCAGACCGCCGCCGACCTGTGCGCCGAATGGTTTCACACCGCGGCCGCGGTTGGCATCACCGCGGGCACTTCCACGCCGGATGTCTTGATTGACGGTGTGGAGCAATGGCTGCGCCGGCTGGCGCAGGCAAAAATCGAATCCATCCAAACCAAGGAGGCAACATGCAAGCATGGCTGAACTACTTTGAACAAAATCGCGCGCACCGGCTGCCCGTGCCGTGGGAACAGGGCGTGCACCTCGAACCCCGGCTGCGCGGGCCCCTGATCCGTTCCCTGCAAAAATTCCAAATCGGTGAGAGTGGCGAGGGCCGGCGGCTGCGTCGTCACGCGGCTGCCACGGGCGACGCCGTGTATCAGGCGGCGATTGACTTGTTCATCAAGGAGGAACAGGAGCACGCCCGGTTGATGGCCGCGGTGCTGCAACGCCTCGGGGCGCCGTTGCTTGCCAGCGACTGGACGGACCATTGCTTCATATTTCTGCGCCGCTGCTTTGGGCTGCATCAGGAACTGATGGTGCTGCTGCTGCCCGAGATGATTGCCAGGCGCTACTTCCGGGCGCTGCTCGAGGGTTCGAACGATCCGGTGCTGCGGGCGGTCTGCGCGCAGATCCTCCGGGATGAGGACGGGCACGTGGCCTTTCACGTGGATTACCTGCGGCGCGCGTTCGCGTCGCTCTCGTTCAGCCAGCGCATCGCGGCACAGGTGGTGTGGCGCCTGCTGTTTCGCGGGGCGTGTCTGGTGGTCATGCTCGATCATCGCGGTGCGCTGCGGGCCGGCGGCGTCGGCGCCGCGGCGTTTTGGCGGGATTGCGGGCGGATTTTTGACGAGACGGCGGCGGGCATTTTTTCACCGGCGCACGTGCTCGCGCCGGTCAAGTTGACCTGGGAATGGCCGGCATGAATTCGCGCGCGCGCAACTTCGGACGCTGGTGGACCGTGTGCCTTTTCGCGGTGGCGATGGCATGGGTGGAAGCGGCGGTGGTGTTTGATTTGCGCACCATGGTGGACCGTCTGGAGCCCTATCAGGAAAATCCGCTGCCCCTCATCGGCCGCCTCGGGCCGGTTGAACTCGTGCGCGAACTGGCGACGTTGATCATGCTGCTGACGGTGGGCGTGCTGGCGGGGAAAACGTGGCGGGCGCGCTGGGGTTATGCCCTGCTCGCCTTCGGGGCATGGGACATTTTTTACTACGCCGGCCTGAAAGTGATCTGCGGCTGGCCGCACTCGTTGCTGGACTGGGACATCCTGTTCCTGCTGCCGCTGCCGTGGTGGGGACCGGTGCTGGCGCCGATGCTGATTGCGCTGTTGATGATCATCTGGGGCACGTTGGCGACGCAATTGCCGCCCGTCGCCGTGTCCCGCCGCGCCACCGGAATGGCCTGGACCGCGGCCGGTGTCGGCATGTTGCTGGCATTGCTGGTTTTCATGAACGATGCCTTGCGCGTGGCGGACCAGGGCGTGCCGGTCATCCGCCAGGTGCTGCCCACGCACTTCAACTGGCCGTTGTTTCTGGTTGCACTGGGCGGGATGGCGGTGCCAATTGTGCAGCTAAGCATCAGCCGGTGGCGGCATCGTCAGCCGGTGACGGCGGCAGCCCAACTTGTGGAGCGTTAACCATGGCAACCTCTTCTCCCGCCTGCCCTCCTTCTTCGCTTGCGGCCCGGCTGCGCGGGGAAGTGGCCGCGCTCATGGACTGGACGGCGGAGTGGCGGGCGCGCCGGGTGGCGCGGGACGTGGCACTCATCGTGATTGGGGCGGGAACCTTCGGCGCGGCGCTGGGCAGCTGGCGCGATCCCTGGCAGGCGGTGTTCAGTGCCGTCAAACTGCCGGTCATTCTCCTGCTGACCGCGGTGGCCAACGCCCTGTTGAATGCAATGCTGGCGCCGCTGCTTGGGCTCCACATGGAATTTCGCCGGGCCCTGCTCGTCATTCTTACGAGCTTCGCCCTGGCGGCGGCCATCCTGGGCGCCTTCAGTCCGCTGGCTGCCTTTGTCATCTGGAATGCGCCGCCCCTCGCTGCGGGCGCCAACAACTCGACCACCCACGCGTTCATCCTGCTGGTGCTGGTGCTGGTCATCGCCTTCGCGGGGATGGCGGCGAACGTCCGGTTGTTCCAGTTGCTCGGTGCGCTGGCGGGCCGGCCGCCCGGTGGCCTGGCCCGGCGGGGGATCGCGGTGCGGGTGTTGTTTGCCTGGCTGGCGGCGAATCTGTTTTTTGGCAGCCAGCTTTCGTGGATTCTGCGCCCGTTTGTGGGCGCGCCGCATTTGCCGGTGCAGTTTCTGCGGCCGGATGCGCTGAACGGTAATTTTTTCGAAGCCGTGTTCCGCTCGGCGGTGCGGCTGTTCAACTGAAAATGAAAAGCGGGGCGCCAATTCTGATCAATGTTCTTGTCGCTCTCGGTGCAGCAGCGGTCCTTGGGTTTGGGGGGCTTTTTATCATGGGTGCATTCTTCCGAAATTGGGTAGTCAACGGCCCCAAACTCCAGGCGGGAACCAATTGGATTCCTCGTCCTATAAACGGACCGCTCGAACTAAGACCCCTGCCGTCCGCAGTGCGGTTGCTGCCAGATTTTGCGCATTGGGTTAAAGATTCACCGGGGGCTCGCGTAAGACTCTATGAAGCGGTGCTGCCTGCCGGTGCCTCACAACTCAATTTTACCCGGACAATCACGTGGGGGGAAACACCACTTGGCCGGGCGCCATCAACCACAGTGCAATTTGATTACCTCGATCCTTCGAACGGTTTGTATCATTTCTATTGGAGCCATCCGGGTGAACAGAGTGATGAATGGTTGAGGGTGGGAGCGCGCCCGTTACGGCTTCTTGTTCGTCCCTGCCCTTTCACGGCGTGGCCGCGAGCTGAGATTTCGGTGGAAGCGATCGAGGGTGTCGAGGCATCCATGACGCTGGTTGCGGAAGATGATCATTATCTCCTGACGACCGCAACGAATGCAGACGCCTTTTTACTTCAGTCCTTGTCAACCGATTGAAATCGCAATCACCCGATCAAATAGGAAAAACGTATGAGCGAAACAAACCAGACTCCGCCACCGCTGCCGCCGCAAATGCAAATCCCGCCCCCGCCGCTGTCATCCGATGATCCGCTGGAGCGGGCGCCGATTCACGGTCTTGGCGCGGCCGTCGAATCCATCCTCCGCCAGCCCAGGCGCGTCATGCACGCCCTGCGGCAGCCGGGCGCCGGCCGCGTCGTGGTGGCGATGGTGCTGGTCGCATTGGTTTGCGCGCTGGTTTACGGCGTGGTGGTCGGCACGTTTTCCCGCGGGCCGCAGTTGTGGATTGCGCCGCTCAAAATCGCAGGCGGAATGCTGGTCGCCGCCGTCATCTGTCTGCCGAGTCTTTACATCTTCGCCTGCCTGAGCGGTTCGCGGGCGCGCGTGGCGGAGATGGCGGGGCTGGTGGCCGGTTTGCTGCTGCTGACGACCCTCCTGCTCGTGGGGTTTGCGCCCGTGGCCTGGTTGTTCTCGGAATCCACCAACTCCCTTTGCTGGATGGGCGCACTGCACCTGTTCTTCTGGGTGGTGGCAACCGGCTTCGGCCTGCGCTTTCTCGGCGCGGGTTTTGCCGGCACGCAGGCCAAATCACAGGCCGGGCTGCGCGTGTGGGCGGTGATCTTCGTGCTGGTCTGCCTGCAATTGACCACGGCGCTGCGGCCGCTTGTGGGCACGGCCGACACGGTGTTCCCGGGCGCGACGGAAAAGAAATTCTTTCTCAAGCACTGGCTTGATTGTCTTGATCAGGGTGAAAGCCGGACGCCGGGCGGCCTGGGGCGGGAGGACTAGCCATGCGTTTGTGGCGAATCATTCAACGGCACGGGCTGGGCCTCCCGGTATTGGCGCTGGTCGTGGCTTCCATCGTTTCGACGGGGCTGGTGGGGTATCGGGTGCTCGCGACGCGCTCCATCGAACCGGCGTATCTGGTGTGGAATTTATTCCTGGCGTGGCTGCCGCTGGGGTTCGCCCTGCTGGCCGCGGAACGCTTGCGTGTCCAGATGGCGGCCGGGCGGACCTCGCCGATGCGGGATCACCGGTTGATCGGGCTGGGCGTTGCCTGGCTGTTGTTCTTTCCGAACGCGCCCTACATCTTCACGGACATCGTGCATGTGCGGGCGGTTTGGGCGCACGCCTTCTGGGTGGATTTGATGCTGATCCTGTTTTGCGCCCTGACCGGATTTCTTGCCGGAGTTTTGTCGTTGCAGGTGATGCACGGCTGGGTGACGCGGCTTTGGGGCTGGCGCGTGGGCTGGCTGTTCGTGGCCGGGGTGTCGGGCCTGGCGGGCTTCGGGGTGTATCTCGGCCGTTTCGTGCGGCTGAACAGTTGGAATGTGCTGACGCATCCGGTGCGCGTGTTGGAGGGCGTCGGGCACGGCGCCTGGCACCTGGCGACGCAGTGGAGCCACGCCAAATTCGTCGCGCTCTTCAGCCTGTTTCTGTTGCTGGGCTACGGCATGTTGTTTGCCATGACGCAGCGGCCGCGGGATCAGGTTCCGGGCCTCGAGGAATCGAATTGAAACCAAATCGCGTGTGAAAGCCTTCCCCAAACGTCTTGTCCGGGCGGCCGTCGCGCTCCTTATTGCGGCGGCGGTCTGGCTGCCTTGTGTTCATTTCTTCTTTCAAAAGCCCGTCGCGCATTTCCGCGCGCCAAACGGTGTGTCGCCCGCGGCGCGTGAACTGGCAGCGTGGCAGCTCAAACTTTGGACGGACCCGGCGTTGCGCGAGGTCGAACTGCGGCGGATGCGCAGCAGCAACGCCGAATGGGACTTCATGGGGCGCAGCTTTCTGGTGTGGTCGCTGGCCAACCTCGGGCTGCGCGATGCGTCGCAAAAGGACGCCTGTCTGAAAACCATGGACCGCATCATCGAAGAAACGCTCCGGCTCGAACATGACGAGGGCATGGCGCATTTTTTGATGGGTTATGCGAAGGTGCGGCCTTACGTGGTGCAGCCGGCGCGAAGCCTGTTCGTCGATGGCGAGATTGCGCTGATGCTGGCAGCCCGACGCACGTTGGCGGAGAAAAAGGAGTTCCAGCCGCTCCTGGCAGAGCGGCTGAACTGGATCGCGGAAGGTTTGAACAAACATCTCGTGCTGGAGAGTTATCCGGACGAATGCTGGACCTTCGATCACGCCGTGGCGCTGGCAGCAATGCGGCTTGCCGATCGTCTCGATGGAACGGATCACTCCGCAGCCATCCGAAACTGGCTGGCCCTGGCCAAGGTGCGGCTTGTGGATCGCCGGACGGGATTGCTGGTGTCCAGCTTCACCACCGACGGCACTCCGTTGGACGGACCGGAAGGCTCCTCCATCTGGCTGGTAGCCCACTGCCTGCAAGTGGTGGACCCGGAATTTGCGCGGGAGCAATACCGTCGGGCCCGTCGCGAACTGGCGCAGAGCCACCTTGGCTTTGGCAGCGCGCGTGAATGGCCGGCGTCCTGGCACGGCCCGGCGGACGTCGATTCCGGACCGATCATTCCGGGGCTGGACATCAGCGCGGGTTCCAGCGGCATGGCCCTGGTGGGGGCGGCTTCGTTCGGCGATGATGATTATCTTGCCTCCTTGGTGACGACCCTGGATTTCGCCGCGTTTCCCAAACGGCAGGCGGGCGGGCTAAAATACTGCGCGAGCAACCAGGTTGGCGACGCGGTCCTGCTGTATGCGGCGGTGCTCGGACCCCTGTGGGCCAAAGCGGAGGTCAAGCCATGAATGACACATCGGGCAAGCTCAGGCGGTTGATCGGCGCGGATTTTTTATCGCCGAAAGATTTCGTGCGGCACGCCGGGCTGCTTGTTTTGCTCTTTGTGGTTGCCCACGTTGGCGGCCTGCGCGAATTCACCACCATCATCAGCGGCACGATGGCGGAGCCGCGGTTCGGGTCCGACGTGTGTGCGCTGCTGGGTTTGGGCTATGCGGCCCTGTATTTCGCAACGGTGGTGCTCGCGCCGATTTTGCTGATCGCGGCGGGCGTGTTGAAGCTGTGGGAAATCTGCGGACGGAATCACCAGCATGCATCGTGAAACACAACTGCGGCGGCGCCTTCGCGGGCTGACCTGGCTGTTCATCGCCGGGCTGGTGCTCAGCGGGGTGACGGCCATCCCGTTGGTGTCAGAAGTCAATGCGCTGGTCCATTGGCTTGGCCTCGAAAATCAAACCGGCGCCACGACGGGCATCGGGGTGACGCACTGGCTGTTGCTTATCCGCGATGCACTGGTGGAAACGCAGGTCCGGCAACCGCAGTTGTTTTACGGCACGGACTGGCTGGCGTTTGGCCATGTTGTGATCGCGGTGGCCTTCGTTGGCGCGTTGCGCGATCCCGTGCGAAACCGATGGTTGTATGATTTTGGACTGATTGCCTGTGCCATGGTGATTCCGTGGGCGTTCCATTTCGGGGCCGTGCGCGGCATTCCCGTGTGGTGGCGGCTGATTGATTGTTCGTTTGGCGTGTTCGGCGCCGTGCCGCTGTGGTGGTGCCGGCGCTGGGCCAGGGAATTGGAAATCCGGCCGAAATGAATTTATGAAGCTGCGATTGCTGCGCTGGTGGCTCGGCTTCTCCGCCTTGGTGTGGGGCGTGTCGTTTTACGGCGTGTTCGCCCGTTGGGATGCGGCGGAGCAGGCATTGCAAGGACTGGGAGCCCGGCCCATCGCCTACGATCCGATGCTGGATTATTGGCTGCGCATGGCCTCGGGGGCGTTCGGGCTGATGGGCCTCTGGTATCTGGTGCTGACGCTGTGGCCGCGCAAGTTTGCCGCGGCGATTCCCTGGTTCGGCGCATTGATGGTGGCCGAGGGCGTCATTTTACTGGGGCACGGCTTGCGACTGCACCTGCCGCTGTTCCCGTTCTACGGCGATATCGCGGCGTGTTTCGTGGGTGGCGGAAGAATTTTACTGCTGGCGGGCGCCGCGCAATCGGCTGGACAACCGGGTGCGCGAGGCGCAAACGAGCGGCGTTCCGAGCCGGTGTGACAGTTCAACCCGCGCGTTTCTCGCCGTAATTGATGCTCATCATGCCGCCGAGGAGATTGACGATGCGGACGTGGTTCAGGCCGAGTTCGCGCATGTGCGCCGCGACGCCGTTCTGGGCCGGATAATGTTTCAACGATTCCAGAATGTAAGCGTAGGCCGACGCGTTGCCGCAGAACAACAACCCAAGCAGCGGAACGAACACGCGCAGATACGAGAAATACAACGCCCGCCACAGTGCGTTGTCGGGCTTGCCAAAATCGAGCACCAGCACCCGCCCGCCGGGTTTGGCAACCCGCAACATTTCCGCCAGGCCGGTTTGCCAGCGGGCGAGGTTGCGCAGGCCGTAACCGACCGTGACCACGTCGAAGCTCGCGTCGCTGAACGGCAGTTGCATGGCATCACCCTGAAGGAACTTCGGCGCCGCGGCGCCGCCCGCCGTCGTTTTGGCGTTCCGCTCGCGGGCGACTTCCAGCATGGGAGCACTGAAGTCGAGCCCGGTCACGGTTGCCCCGGCGCGGGCGAGGCGGGCGGCGATGTCGCCTGTCCCGCAGCAAACATCCAAAGCCGTGTTGCCCGGCCGGATGTGTGCCAGTTTCGCCAGCCGGTTTTTCCAACGACGATGCAGGCCGAAGCTTTGCAGATCGTTGATGAAATCGTAACGGCGGGCAATGACGGCAAAGAGGTCGTTGACCTTTGCCGCCCGCTGTTCACCGGCATCATAAAAGGCGTTCGCCATGCGCGCTAAATTGTCCCAAAAGCGGAGGCATCTTGCCCGAAAATGGACATGCAGGCGAATTCAATTTGGGGAACGTGCGTGGCCCGACCCGGCTTTGCGCCGGCGGGAACCGGGGCGTCTTGTCCCGCAGTCACCGTGGGCGGAAGGCATGTGGACTGCTTTGAGGGAGCGTATCTCCCGCTCGACGGGCCCGATCCATGAACGCGCATAGAATCCTGGTGGTAGATGACAATCCAGTGGTGTTGAAGGCACTTCAACTGGTGCTCACCTCGGCGGGTTATTCGGTCTTCACGGCTTTGGATGGCAGCGAAACCATCCGGATGGTCCGCGAGGCGCAGCCGCACCTGATCGTGCTGGACATCAGTTTTCCGCCGGACGTGGAACACGGCGGCGGCGTCGCGTGGGACGGATTCCGCATCATGCAATGGCTTCAGCGCATTGACGAATCCCGCGGCGTTCCCATCGTCATCATCACCGGCGAAGACCCCGCCGAATATCAGGAAAAGGCCCTCGCGTTGGGTGCCACCGCCTTCTTCACCAAGCCCGTGGACAACGAGGGGTTGATCGAGGTGATACAACAAACGCTGGCGCAATCGGGCACCGCCCCGGCTTCCGCCTGACCCATGCCAGCCCCGGTCAAATCGGGGCTTGCAAATGCGGTGCGCATCAGTAGTGTGGGCGCCGCTACTTTGGAAGCGAGCGTAGCTCAGTCTGGTAGAGCGTCACCTTGCCAAGGTGAATGTCGAGGGTTCGAATCCCTTCGCTCGCTCCATTTTTTCTTCATAGTTTCTCCCGATTTTATTGAGATTTTTCGGCCTTTTTGAGCATAAACCTGCAATCACCGTCCGGCAACAGTTTCAGGGATTTTTGAGGCATAAAGTGGGCTGGCGTTAGAATCCCCGTTAGAACGCACGTGGCTTGTTTGCCCAAGCATCGGACCTGAACAAATTGCCGGATTCTTTGGGCCGTGGGATACTCGGGCCTAAATGGGGCACACCCCTTACATCTCAAAGTCGAAGTTCCTTCAAGGGCTGCAATGCCCTAAGCTGATTTGGAGTGCCTACAACGCCAAACATCTGTTCCCTGAAGTTGACGCAGCCCTTCAAGCCGTATTTGACCAAGGGCATGAAGTTGGAGCATTGGCCAAGCGGATGTTCCCGAACGGCCTCGCAGTTGATACAGACCCCAGCGACTTCGAGGGGGCAATTCAGTTGACCCAAAAGCACCTTGCCTCAAGGCGTCCGATATTTGAGGCCACGGTTTCCGCCAACGGCGGATTTGCCCGAGCCGACATCCTGAATCCCGTCGGCAAGGACGAATGGGACATCATTGAAGTCAAATCAACTACGTCATTGAAGGATGTCCACATTCCAGATTTGGCATTTCAGGCGTGGGTGTTCACCGAGGCGGGCATCAAGATTCGTCGCTGCTTTCTCTGCCACATCAATAATCAGTTTGTCCGCCACGGCGAGATTGAGCCGAAGGAGTTTTTCACGTTGCGTGATGTGACGGCGGAAGTGTCGGCCTTCTCCCGTGATCTTGAGGGGCAAGTCAGCCAGATGGGGAAGACGATTCGGACGGCAAAATGCCCCGACATCCAAATCGGAAAGCAGTGTGACAGCCCCTAACAACCGAGCATCGAGTCAACAAGGCATACATCATCAAGTTCACGGCTATTTCGGGTTTTGGACCTTACAGTGATAACACGGCGTTCATTACCCATGTCGCCCTGTCGCCCGCACCGTAAATGCTGGCTGGGTTCCGGGAACATTCCTTGCCGTCCAGCGGCACAGAGCTGCTACTCAACCTGTCCTGCGATGCGGCAACATCACCTTAATATCATCCGGTCCAAGTTTACTTGAAGCTCCGTCAGCATTATCCACAATCGCCCCAATATCCCTCCAAAAACAAGATTGGCCCAGAACCAGCCGTTCATGGATTGGTATTGATTTGAAACTTCAACGGGTTCGTATCCCTTGCGGCTTATCTTAACCAGATAGGATTTTTTCGGTTCAATCCGGTTGCTGCCCATAGGTCTGCTTCAAGCGTTGTTTATAGGCACGCGCAGTGTCGAGGCGTTGTTCAGTGATGGGTTTGGCTCGCTGAGTCACCGAGCGGAGAATTGACGCAGGCGCGCTGGCGGGCGATCCCGATTGAAATGGCGGATGCGGATCATACGCCATGTAAAGTTGCAGTTCCTGCGCCACGGTTTCGCCGCGCAGCAGCGACACGACGATGAGCGAGCCATCAATCCCCGACGTTACGCCGCCAGCGGTGATCAATTTTCCGTCGACGACAACGCGCTCATCGCAAGGTGTCGCACCAAAATAGGGAAGAACTTCCATGGCGGTCCAGTGTGTGGTCGCCCGTTTGCCTTGTAGCAAGCCGGCTGCACCGCACAACAGCGCACCTGTGCAAACGGAAAAAACAAACCTTGCGCCAGCCGCCTGATTGCGGATGAAGGAAAGCACTTTTTCATCGTGCATGAGTGCTTCCTGACCATGACCACCCGGAACCAATAGCACATCAAGCTGCGGCGCTTCGGCAATGGTGGTGTCGGCCGACAATTGTAACCCGGCCAGATCCCGAACCGGGTTCTTATCCTTCCAGATGGTCAGGAAGTGTGAGTTCGGAACGCGTGCCAAGGCTTCAAACGGACCCGTAAAATCGCACTGATCCATGTCCGGATAGATGAGGCCGCCGATGGTAAGATGAGTGTCCAAAGGAATCGTAGTCATTTGTGCAGATCCATGGTTGGAAGGCTTTTGATCAATTCAACAGGGCTTCACAGTTGCGACAGGAGGGGGCCGCGGCATTCTGGCCTTACAAATCCAAGCAGGACAGAGGCGAACGCACGGCGGACATTCAGGCGGAGTTCATTGTCGCTAATTTCGCCAGCCACCCAAAACGACAAACAGCCGCGGAAGGCTAAGGCAAGCAGTTCATCAAGGCGCGAAGCCACTAAAGGCAGGGCATCTGGAGCAATGCGCTGGCTGCCGCCCTTTAGCGCCATCACCCAAAGTGACCGCGATTGCGACATGACCGCACTTGGCGTCGAGCTCGGGGCGCCGAGCGCCCCGATGACTGCCCGGTGAACATCGGGCTGCTCAAGCATTTGCTCGACTGCAACGTCCGCCATGGCGAAAGTTCGGTCTATCAGGTCGCCTCTTATCGCCCTCGCCTGAAACGCCACCGACATGCGCTCAATCAGCCGGGTGGAAATTGCGCGCATTATTTCCGTTTTACTTCCGAAGTGATTGAACGGAGTCACGAATCCAACATGTGCCTCTGCCGCGAGGGCGCGCATCGAGAAGTCGGCCGTGCCGGCTGATCGCAGAAGTCGCTCTGCCGCATCGAGGACTGCGTCGCGAGCAGCTCGCTTGTTTCGGGATCGTAGGGATTCTGTTGACTGGGACATTGGTTTCCTTGTTTCAATTTGACATCATGATATACAGTGTATATCATGATATTCGTTCGGGCACAATATGAATAATAGTAAAATCAAAACATTCTTAATCACCGGTGTGAGTTCCGGTCTCGGTCAGGCGTTCGCCAAGGCGGCGCTCCAGGCTGGCCACACCGTGATCGGCACTGTTCGGCATGCCGACGCCGGGGCCGCATTCGCGGCCCTATCAACACGAGCGCACCCTCTTATTCTTGACGTGACCGATTTCGACGCCATCCCAACTGCGATCATACGAGCCGAACGCGAGGCGGGCCCGATAGATGTCCTCGTGAACAATGCCGGCTATGGTCACGAGGGTGTGCTCGAAGAGTCAACTCTGAACGAGCTGCGGCAGCAGTTCGACGCCAACGTATTCGGAGCTGTCGCGATGATAAAAGCCATACTACCCGGAATGCGGCAGCGAAGGTCAGGCCGAATCATCAACGTGACTTCAATGGGGGGCTTCATTACGTTCCCTGGGATTGCATACTACTGCGGGAGCAAGTTCGCGCTTGAGGGAATTTCCGAGGCACTGGGCAAGGAAGTAAAGCACCTGGGCATTCACGTCACGACCCTCGCTCCCGGCCAATTCCGCACCGATTGGGCAGGTCGCTCAATGCAGCGTTCGCCGCGAAGTATCGCTGACTACGACCAAGTGATGGACCCCGTTAGGGCAGCCCGCCAAGCCAAGAGCGGCAAGCAGCCGGGCGACCCGGCGAAAGCCGCAGAAGTGCTCCTTGCGTTGGTTGACTCTGCCGAGCCGCCTGTGCGACTGTTTCTCGGTGAAGACGCCCTCAAGCTTGTTTCCGAAAAAATTGATTCAATACGGGCCGAAATGGCGGTGTGGCACCAACTTTCTCGGTCCACGAACTTCTCAGAAATGCCGGACGGCAAAATGATACCGCAGACATCCCTTGCCACCCCTCAGCAAATTGAGCATTAAAATTAATTTTTAACTGCACCAATAGGAATTATAACGATAGAAAAAAATTGTTATGTCGATCTTTTGGGATGATTCTTTGGCATCAATTTTTGCCTTGGACGTTGTGAATTGTCTATTCGACCTGTTTGTGTCGGGATTCGTGGTTAATCATTTGGGGGGCAGCCGTTTCGACCAGCCGGTTGGATTTATGTTTGGCGACGATGCGTGCCAGCATCCTTCGCGGCCTGACCAATCCTCACCGTAGCCGGTTTTTCTTCCCCCGCCATCCAGCAAAGTCCGACGTGAAGCGCTGCCCAACAGTCTGATTTTCCCAAGCGCGGAAAGTCACGCATCCCAGGGACAGTTTGTTTAATTCGGGCAGGCTGTCGTTTTCGCTCATTCCGTCCTTCCTCCGCCTCACGTTTCTTCAATCCAGTTGTTACGCGCACCGTTCACGCCATCGTGGCTCAGGGGATCCTCCGCCGATTGAACGAGGACTTTAAACAAACAGAACCAGATTAGGCTGCGCGATAGGCTTGCCGAGATCGAAGGGGTCTTTATTGAAGATGCGGTCCAAGAATCAGACGGCAACCAAACAAAGGCGGCCAAGCTGCTTGGTATTAGCCAGCAGGCGTTGAGCAAAAAGCTTCTTAGAGACTCATAGTTCGCAGCCCTCAAGCTCGCCCGTGTTCTTTTGCAGCAATTTGCTAAAGAAAGTCCTTACCTTGGTGCCGCCCGGTTAGTCTTGGTGTTCATCTCAACGGTAACGAAATGTACCTCAGTGCATTTCAGTGCATCGGTTCACCCATGCGCGGGCGCTTCGAATCCCTTCGCTCGCTCCATTTTCTCCCGCAAATCCGTTTCTTTCTGGAAATCTTCACCAAGCGTTCGTCGTTTTGGGTCGCGCTTTTCCAGCATATGACCGTCGCTGAAGCCTGAAGGCGCCCGCGCTGTTCATTGGCCGGCCCGGCCGCCACTCGCGCGATGTCCCCGGTGGAACGGATTCAGGGAGCCGGCAGCAATTTCTTTTTCCGTTTTCGGGAGGTAAATGCGCACTGAGGGAATGAAGTCCAAGCCCGTCTCTAAGCATCTCGCCGTCGCCTGCCTCATTGGGGTGCGGTAGCGGGCTGGGGGGTGACGACTTCAACCCAGACAACAAATGAACAGCCCGTCCCAACAAATCCCCTCCCAAGGTGATTCCTCCGCCCGCGTCCGCCGGCCTTACCTGTGGACGCTGACCGCTCATCACACCAGCGGTTTTGGTGCGGCCGGTCATTGGGCCGCCGGGGTGGCACCCGCCAGCGGGAACGACTGTGCAAGTTCAGCCTGAAACCCCTCAACCAAGCCCCTCATCTCGTATGAACAAGAAATACTGCCTGATTGCCGCAGTGACACTGGTCGCGGCGTTGAACAGCCGCGCGACCGACAGCAGTTGGAATGCGGACGCTGCCGGGAACTGGAGCGATGCGACCAAGTGGACGGCTGGCGTCCCTAACGCCGCCGGGGATACGGCCAATCTCACCTTCGACCTCACGGCTGCCCGCACGGTGACGAATGATGCGACTTCGCGCAGCGTGGGCACGTTGAACATTGGCGATCCGACTCCCGGTTACTTCGTCTACACGGTGGCGGCGAGTGGGGGGGCGAGTTTGATATTCAACAACAACGGCAACGGTGCGTTGCTGGCCAAACCGACGGCTGCCAATACCGTTTTGGACGTGATTTCCGCGCCGATCACGCTGGCGGACGATCTGACCATTGATACCGCCGTGACAGGCACGGACAACAGCGGCAATTCCTTGCGAATCGCCGGAACGATCAGCGAAAGCGGGTCGCGCACGCTCACCAAGAATGGGGTCGGGGGTGTTTATATTAACAACAGTGGAAACACCTACAGCGGTGGCACGATCCTGAATGCGGGCGAGATTCAGTTCTCCACCAGCTTCGCGTTTGGTTCAGGGCCGTTGATCATCAACGGCGGGTCGCTGGCCGCGCGCATCGCCAGCCGGACGCTCACCAATGCGTTGACGGTCGGCGGCGATTTTACGTTCAACAGCGCCAACGCCGGCGGCAACGCCCTCACCTTGACGGGAGACGTTAACCTCGGTTCAGCAACCCGGACGATCACGGTCGCCAGCACGGCGAATCCCAGCGCCTTCATGTCGGGGGTTATTTCCGGCAATCCCGGCGTCGGTCTCATCAAAGCTGGTCCCTCCACCTTCAATATTTCCGGCTCGAACACCTTCAGCGGCGACACCCGCATCGCGGCCGGCAGCCTGCAACTGAGCCTGACCCCGGGAGGGCCGTCGGGCACCAGTCTGGCGTTGCAGAACAGCACCGTGGACTTGAATGTGGCCGATGCGGGCGCTTTGAGTTTTCGCGGCAGCGTCGGAACCGTGGCGGCGGTCCTGGGAGGCCTGAAAGGCTCGCGCAATCAGAGCTTGCTCAACACTTCGAGTGTGGGCGTGGCCCTGACCGTCGGCAACAATGGCCAAAGCACAACTTACTCCGGCGTATTGAGCGGTGCTGGCGGCAGCCTGACCAAGATCGGCGCCGGGACATTGATTCTTTCGGGCGCCAACACCTACGACGGCGCCACCACCATCAGTGGTGGTTCGTTGCAGTTGGGCGACGGCGGGGCCACGGGTTCGCTTTATGGCCTGGGCTACATTCAGGATGACGGCAACCTGACGATCAACCGGAATAATGAGACGGTGCAGGGCGTGGACTTCGGCGGCGGTTATATCACGGGCATTGGCTCGTTCACCCAGGCCGGCACCGGCACGACCACTTTTACACAGGGGAACAGCTACAGCGGCACCACAACCGTCAGCGCCGGCAAATTGGTCGTGGATTCACAGCAGGCCAGCGCGGGCGCCGCGAGTGTTGCCGACGGCGCCAGCCTTGGCGTTAACGTGACCAGTTGGGCACAATGGCAGCCGGCCACAATGACCTTGGGGACGAGCGCCGGCTGCACCTTGGAATTCAACAACGTGGCCAACGCGGGCACGACCACGGCCCCGCTCAACCCCGGTTCGGTGACCCGGAATGGAACCGTGACGGTCCACGTCAAAAGCATCAGCGGGGCCATTGCCGTTGGGGGCACCGGTTACCCGCTCCTGGGCAACATGGCCGGCTCGACGGCCGGTTACACGTTGGGCATCCAGCCGCCGGGGGTGAGCGGTCATCTCGCGGTTTCGGGAACCACCCTGACCTTCGTGGTGGACACCGTTTCGGATATTTGGAATGCCGCCGCCCCTGGAGGAAACTGGGATGTCCTCAGCACTGCCAATTGGGCGGGCAACGCCGCCAATAATTCGCCAGTGAACACCTACAAAGATGGCGATAGTGTTCTGTTCAATGACACCGTTGCTGGTCCACAGGCCGTCACGGTGACGGCGGCGGTGTCGCCGGGCCAGGTGAACGTGGACAACACGGCCACGGAATACGCCATTGCCTCCAGCGGCGCGAACGTCATCGGCGGAACCACCGGCCTGGCCAAATCGGGCAGTGGCACCCTCACGCTTTCCGGCCCGAACACTTACAGCGGCGGCACCACCTTGAGTGCCGGCCAGTTGAACATCAACGACGGCGGCACGAGCAGTGCCAATTCGGCGATTGGCACCGGCCCGTTGACCATCAACGGCGGTTCCTTGGGGAACACGGGGCCGGGCGATGTCACCTTGCTCCCCAATAATCCGCAAAACTGGAACGGCGACTTCGGTTACGCTGGCGCAGGTTACAACCTGAATCTCGGCACGGGGGCCGTAACGCCCAATGCCAGCCGGCAGATTAACGTCAGCGCCAACACGCTCAGCGTGGGTGGCGCAATTGGCGGCGGAACGATTTCGCTGACCAAGACGGGGGACGGTGCCCTGACGCTTTCCGGCGCGAACACCTTCGGCGGCGGGATGACCCTCTCGGCCGGCCAGTTGAACCTGGGTAATGGCTCCGCGGTCGGCACGGGCACGTTTACGATCACCGGTGGCACGCTTGACAACACGAGCGGCGGCGATTTGACGCTGCTCCCGAACAATGCGCAGGTCTGGGGTGGCAACTTTTCCTACGCCGGCACGGCGAACAGCCTCAACCTCGGCACCGGACCTGTGACCCTGACGGGCACCCGCACGGTGAACGTGGATGCCAACACGCTGACCATCGGCGGATCCATCAGCGGCGCGTTTGGCCTGACCAAAACGGGTGCGGGCACGCTGGTGCTTTTGAATGCCAATACCTACGGGAACAACGGCGCTTCCGACACCGCTGTCAACGGGGGCACCGTGGTCATCGGCCGCGACCAGGCATTTGGCAGCAGCCGGTTGAACCTGGCCGATGGCGTCACGCTTCAATCGTCCGACAGCACCGCGCGGGTCATTACCAACAATCTCAACTTTGGCAGTGGTGCCGGCGGAAACAACATCTTCGCAGGAACGGGAAATTTGAAATTCACAGGTTCCGCTGCCAACAGCTCGTCGAAGATTCTGACGGTGAACAATCCGGTGACGGAGTTCAGCGGCGTGTTGGGCGGAGCCATGGCCCGCACCGTGGCCGGCACGGGCAAGCTCATCCTGAGCGGTGCGAACACCTACAGTCAGGGCACTACCATCAGCCCGGGTGCGACATTGCAACTGGGCAACGGCGGCGGCACGGGTTCACTCTCCACCAGCGGGGCCATCGTCAACGACGGCACCCTGATCTTCAACCGCACCAATGCGCTCGTGCAAGGCACTCATTTCAACGGCGGTCCCATCACCGGGGCTGGTTCCGTGGTGCAGGATGGCGCCGGCACCACCACACTGACGGCGGCGAACACCTACACCGGTGGCACCACTGTTAACAACGGCGAGTTGTTCATCACCCCGGCCTATCAGGCGGGAGGAGACGTTGCCGTCGCCAATAACGCCAGTTTTGGTGTCTCGGCCAGTTCGGTGAGCAACAGCGCCACGATTGGCAGCCTTACCTTGGGCGCCGGTGGCGCGACGACGCTGGACTTCTCCTACACCTTCGTCGGGAATCCGACCAACGCCGCCCTTCAGGCGGGCGTGGTCACCATCAACGGCACCAGCGTCATCCGCATCGGCGGCAGTTTTGCGGTGGGCACCTTCCCGGTCCTCAAATACGGCAGCCTTTCGGGCGCGTTCGCCAGCACGGTTGAAGGTCCGCGTGGCGTAACGGCAACGCTTTCCAACGACGTGGTGAACAAGGTGCTCTATGTGATGGTTTCCTCCGTGGGTGAGGGCATCGTCTGGACGGGAACCAACAGCATTTCTCCGAACCTCTGGGATCTGAACACAACCACCAATTGGCTGATTGGCGGCTTGCCGACCGTGTATCTGGAGACGGTGCCGCCGGGCGACGCGGTTACTTTCAATGATTCGGGCAGCGGCTCGGTGCTGGTGAGCAACACCGTCAGCCCGGCCAGCGTCACCATCAACAACACGGCGGTCAACTACACCTTCCAGGGCAACGGACAGATCAATTCCGCGTCCGGGCTGACGAAAGTCGGCGCCGGCACGGTGACGATGAACGTGCCTGGCACCTACCTGGGCAGCACGGTGCTCTCGAACGGCACCTTCAGCCTTGGGGCCAACCAGTCACTGGCCAATCTTACCGGCAACAGTGCGGTGACCGCCTCAACGGGCTCGCCGATGCTCACGGTCAATAACAGTTCAAACACCACGTTCGCCGGCAACATCACGGGCATTGGCACCCTGACCAAGACCGGCAACGGTGTGCTCACGCTGCCGGGCAGCAACAGCGTCTCCGTGAACGTCTTTGTGCGCGCCGGTGCGCTGACGCTCGATTCGGGCGCGCTCACGGCGGGCAGCTACGTGAGCGTCGCCCAAGGCGGCACTGAAAACGGCACGCTGACGTTGAAAGGCACGGCGAACTTTACGGGCAACAACGACCTCAACGTGGGCGACGTGGGTTCGTCCGTGGGCACCTTGTATGTTCAAGATTCGGCCAGCCTCATGGTCAACTCGCTCTTCATCGGTTCGGCCAACGCGGCGAGTTCCACCGCCACCGGCACGGTCTATCAAACCGGCGGCACCGTGACCCAACTGGCCACCGGTGCGGGCACGTTCTGCATCGGCGGCCGGGTCGAAGCCACCTCCGTCGGCGGCGTGGGCGTTTACAACCTCTCCGGCGGCACCTTGACCGCCGGTGGCGGCATCCGCGTGGGCTCGGCCGGACCGGGCACGTTCAATCAGTCCGGCGGCCTCGTCAACGCCAACGGGGACGTGAACATCATGCGCTTCGCCGGGGCCAGCGGCACTTACAACTTGGAAGGTGGGGTCTTGCGCGCGGCTCGCGTCACTTCGTCCATCGCGGCCAACGCCACGTTTAACTTCAATGGTGGCGTGCTGGTCCCGAGTGGCGACAATTTCGGATTTTTGACCAACCTGACTCTGGTCAATGTCCGCAACGGTGGCGCGATCGTGGACACCACCAACTTCAACGTCACCATTGCCTCAAGTTTGCAGCACAGCACGATCGAAGGCGACAATCCCACCGACGGCGGCTTGATCAAGCGCGGCAACGGCTCGTTGACCCTGGCCGACAATATGTATTCATCCTACACGGGTCCGACGGTGGTCAGCGCCGGCACTTTGAATGTTGGCCCCAATTCGGCTTACACGCTGAACACCCTGACGGTCAGTAATGCCGTGCTCGGCTTGATGGTGAATGGCGGCTCGGGATCGGTCAGCGCGGCGACCCTGAACCTGGCCGGCACATCGGCGATGAATCTGAACTACGACCAGCTGTCCGGCACACCCGCCGTGGCGCTCAACATCGCCGGTGGTGTCAACGTCTCGGGCACCACCACAATCAACGTGCTGGGTTACGGTTTTTCCGCGGGTCAGTTCCCGCTGGTGGATTATACCGGCACGCCATTGGCGAACCTGAGCAACTTCCAGTTGGGCGCACTGCCTTACGGTGTCACGGCCACGTTGTCGAACAACACGGCCAACACATCCATCGATCTGGTGGTGACGGCGGTGGGCTCGTTGAACTGGGTTCCGCTCGTGGCCAATGATGGGTTCGGAGCCTCCAGCTTCAACACAGGCAACAGCTGGCAGGACTTCACGCCGCCCTCAAACATCAACGGGTATTCCACGCGCTCGTTCTTGCTGCGTTCCCCGGCGGACACCAGTGCTTACACCTTCGGTGGAAGCATTCTGGCGGTTGATCTGGGAGGACAACTTCTGTTCAAGGGGACCGGCGGGCAGATCATCACCGTTGACAATCTGCTGATGAATGGCGGGTTGGTGCTTTACGGGGTTTCGACGTCCGACAATCTCACGGAAACCTTGGCAGGTTCGGTCACACTCCAAACCGGCTTAACCAGCACCATGGCTGCCAACGGCAGCTCGGGGGCGGCGGAAACCTTGAATGTGACCGCCCTCATCGCCGGCGGTGGCAATCTCCAGATCAACGGCGTCAGCGGCAATGTGGGCACCATTGTGCTGGCCGCGAACAATACCTACACCGGCGCCACGACCGTGGCGGCGGGGACGCTCGTGGTCAACGGAGCGAACGGCAATTCGCCGGTCACCGTTTACCCCGGTGGCACTCTTAGTGGCGTCGGTTCCATCAATGGTCCGGTTAACGTGCAAGCCGGAGGCAATCTGATTCCTGGCACGCCTGCTCGTGGGGCGCTGACGGCCGCCATCGGCACGCTGACGGCGGGCAACACCACGATTGGCGGCACGGCGATCATGAGGGTTGATCGAACGGCGGTGCCGGCCAGCGACAAACTGGCGGCGCCCAGCGTGGTGGTCGGTCCGGGGGCGACGTTGACCGTGAACAACCTTGGATCAACCGGGTTTGTCGCGGGCGACACCTTCACGCTGTTCAGCACGCCGATCAGCGGCGCATTCGGGACGGTGAATCTGCCGGCATTGCCGAGTCCCGATTTGTATTGGACGAACAAGCTGGCCGTGGATGGGACCATCGCCGTGGTCAGCAGCACCACGGTCAATCCCAACCCGACGAACCTTTCGGTTTCGGTGGGGGGCGGCAACATGATCTTGTCCTGGCCGGAGGATCACACGGGCTGGACGCTGCAGGTGCAGACCAACTCCCGCGCGGTCGGCCTGAGCACCAACTGGGTGGATGTGCCCGGCTCCGCAACGACGAACTCCGTCACGACACCTGTGGGCACAGCCAACGGTGCGGTATTCTATCGCCTGAAGCTCTGACGGTTGGTCAGAGCGGGAGAAACTGGAAAGCATTATCATGCGCAACAAGCGAGCGTTCACACTCATTGAGTTGCTGGTGGTGATCGCCATCATCGCCATCCTTGCGGCCATGTTGTTGCCCGCGTTGGCGACAGCGAAGGAAAAGGGCAAACGCGCCGGCTGCTTGAACAATCTGCGCCAGATCGGCATCGGCATGAACCTGTATGCGCTGGACTTCGAAGACCGCGTCCTGAGTGCGCGCGACGATGGCGCTAGCGCCGCCCGGGTCCAGAACTGCCTCAATCCACCGGAAGCCTCAGCCGCGGCGCTGGTCGGCTTGGTTGTGCAAACCAATTCGGTTTCAATCTGGACCTGTCCGGGCCGGCCTGGCTTGCCGGTTCGGGAAAGCTCCCCCAACCAATGGGTGATCGGCTTCCAGTTTTTCGGCGGATTTACCAGTTGGAACAACCCGGCGGGCAAGTTCACGGCGCGCAGCCCGGTCAAGCTGTCGCAGGCCAAACCAACCTGGGTGATGGCCGCCGACGCCGTGATGAAGGTTGGGAGTCCGCTGGTCTGGGGCGGCACGGAACCGGGCCGGGAGTTTGTTTATGCCAACATGCCGCCGCACCGCATCGGTTCGTCGCGGGCACCGGCGGGCGGCAACCAGTTGTATGTGGATGGTTCAGCCGAATGGGTGAAGTTCGAGCGCATGTATTTTCTGACCTGTTGGAGAACCAGCGACCGCGCGGCATTCATGTATCAAAATCCCGACGATTTTGATCCGGCCCTGCGCGCTGCGCTTCCGGCGCTTGAAGCAAAGCGCTGGCGCTGACACGCCGGCATCTCGAAGCCGCGGCAGCCAACCTCATGGAGAGCTGATTGAAATCAGGGTTTCTGCGTTCATCAAGCGGGCCGGTCGGCGGGGCGCGTGGTGTTGGTTGTGCCTGGCGCGGTCTCAGCGATGCATGTGTCTCCCCATTGCGCGGCGCGGCGAAACAACATCACGCCCACGTGCTTCACCACGCCTTGACGTTGGAAAGCGCGATGCGTCCCGCAGCCTCTGACCCATCATAAAGGCAGACGTCCATGTCAGGTAAAACTCAATTGCAAACAGCCGGGAATTGGCGTGCGGGATTATCGAGAATGACAGCGAGATTGCTGCTCGCGGCCGGCCTGGTGCTCGCGGCCGGCGTCGCCGGGTCACACGGAGCGGATGTTTCGTTGAGCGCCTCCGATGCCCAGGGAACCTCCAGTTTCAATGCGGCGGGAAACTGGGACAACGGCAGGGCGCCGAACGGCACCAATACTTACGTCACGGCCGCCTTCACGCTGCGCTCGCCGGCGAACACGGTGTCCTACACGTTTGCGGGCAGCTCGCTGCGCATTGATGCGGGGGGGCGTTTCCTGATGAAGGGACCGGGCGGCCAGACCGTAACGATCAGCAATCTCATCCTGAATGGCGGTCTGGCGGACTTCGCGAACGCGGGAAATGATTACTACCTCGAGATGCTGGCCGGAGGTGTCATGCTCCAAGCCGGGACACTGAGCTACATGGGGGCGCTGTCAGGTTCGCCCGACTTCGAGACGCTGTGGGTCACCGCACCCATTACCGGCAGTGGATCGCTTCAACTGGGTGGCCCCAACGTGAACGCGGGTGCGGACAACGGTGTGGTCATCTTCGCCGGCACCAATTCCTACACCGGCACCACCACCGTGGCTGGCGGAACCTTGCTGATCAATGCTCCGAACGGTCCCGGCAACCTCATCGTCACCAACGGCGGCACGCTTGGCGGGACCGGCAGCTGCGGCGGGACGCTCTCGGTGCTGGCGGGTGGAAAAATTGCGCCAGGCATTCCCGCGCGCGGGCCTTTGACGGCTTCACTCGCCACGTTCACTGCGTCCAATGCCGCGATGATTGCCGGCAACGTGATGATGCGAATTGACCGGTCCGGCGCACCAACCAACGACCGGCTGGCCGCGCCAAGCATCACAGTCAACCCGGGCGCGACCCTCACCGTGACGAATGTCGGCCCGACCAACTTGTTCGCGGGTGACACGTTCGCACTCTTTAGCGCTCCGATCACCGGGGCGTTCAGCACCTTGAATCTTCCAACCTTGCCGAGCCCGGCGATGATCTGGACCAACAAACTCGCATTGAATGGGACCATTGCGATTGTTGCCACCAATCTGGTTGCCGTGGGTGCGGCCCGCCCGCCCGTCGTTGCGGCCAGCCAGCCAGCCTTGCTGACGGTCGCCATGACTCCCGCTGCGAATCCGCCCAGCACCGGCATCACGGTCACGGCCAATCTGACTCCGGTTGGGGGCTCCGCCGTGCAGACCTTTTACGATGACGGCACGCACGGCGACATCACCGCTGGTGACAGTGTTTTCTCATTCAACGTCGCTGTGCCATCCAACACTTCTCCGGGCAGCCTGCTTTTGACTGCCGGCGTCAGTGACGCTCAAGGCCGCTCGGCGTCGCTCAAAATTGCGCTGACGGTTGTTGCCTCCGGCGCGCCGTTCTGGGCGTCGTCGTTCCTGCCCCTTTCGGACACCAACGGCGTCGGGTCGCTGCCGCTTGTGGCAGGAGGCCAGAGCGCGCCGATTTATTACAGCGCCAACGACGCAACGGTGGTTGGGATCGCGGCAAGCGCATTGCGCGATGACGTGCAGCGGGTGACCGGGGTGACCCCGCCCCTTTCCACGAACACGCCTGCAGCGACGACCAATGCAGTCTTCGTCGGGACCATCGGCCAGAGCGCGTTGATTGATGGGCTGATCGCCGCCGGGAAGATCAACGTCAGCTCGATTCAAGGACAATGGGAATCCTACCTTGCCACGGTCGTCACGAATCCCGTTGCCGGGGTGAGTCGGGCGTTGGTGATCGCCGGCAGCGACCGGCGCGGGACGGCGTTTGGTGTCTTTGGACTTTCGGAAGCGATCGGCGTTTCGCCGTGGTATTGGTTCGGTGACGTCCCTGTGATGCCGCGGGCGGCGCTTTACGTCGGCGCCGGCACTTACACCGAGCCGTCGCCCGGCGTAAAGTATCGCGGCATCTTCCTGAATGACGAGGATTGGGGGCTGAATCCCTGGGCGGAACAGGTGTTTGATCCGTCGGGTCAGATCGGTCCGACCGCCTACGCGCGGATTTTCGAGCTGCTGCTGCGACTGCGCGCCAACTACATCTGGCCCGCGATGCACAATGTCACGAAGGCGTTCTACACGGTCCCCGGCAACCAGGACATGGCGGAGAACTACGCCATCGTCGTCGGCACGTCGCACCACGAGCCGATGCTGCGCAACACGTCGGAATACAACCCCACGACGCTTGGCGCCTACAACTATTGGACCAACCGCGCGAACATTTACAGCTTCTGGGAGCAGCGGGTCATCGAGACCGCGACCAACGAGACCATCTACACCGTCGGAATGCGGGGGCTGGGCGACGACGCCATGATCACGCCGCCCGGCCTGACGACGCAGCAGAAGGCTGACGAGTTGGAGAACTTCATCATCCCCGACCAGCGCCAGATGATCAGCGACCACGTCAACCCCAACCCGGCGCTCGTTCCTCAGGTGTTCGTCCCCTACAAGGAGGCGCTCGTGCTTTACCAGACGGGAATGCAAGTGCCCGACGACATCACGCTGTGCTGGCCCGACGACAATCACGGTTACATTCGCCAGCTTTCCAGCGCGGCGGAACGCGCCCGCAGCGGTGGCTCGGGCGTTTATTATCACCTCTCGTATTGGGGGCCGCCGAAGAGTTACCTCTGGCTGCTCACCACGCCACCCGCGATGACGTGCGAGGAGATGATGAAGGCGTGGGATTACCAGGCGCGCCGGCTCTGGATTGCCAACGTCGGTGACTTGAAGCCGGGCGAAATCGGCATGGAATTCTTCCTTCGTCTCGCTTGGAACCCGGAGGCGTTTCGCAATTTCGACCAGCACGCCTATCTCGCCCAATGGGCCGCGCGGAATTTCGGCGCAACGAACGCCGAAGCCATCGCAACTTTGCTGGAGGAATACTATCGGCTGAACATCAGCGCGCGCCCGGAACAGCTCAATTTCACGACGAGCGGCTTCAGTCTGATCAGCAACGGCGACGAGGCGCAGCTGCGGCTGGATCAATTCGCCGCGCTCACTGCGTCGGCCAATGCGCTCTACGCGCAACTGCCGGCGAATCAGAAAGCCACGTTCTACGAGATGATTCTGTATCCGATCCGCGGGGCGGATTTGCAAAATCAGAAAGTCCTGCTCGCGGAACGCGGCCGCTTGTGGGCCGCGCAGGGCCGTGCCGCCACGACGAATCTCGCCCTTGCCGCGCAAGCCGCGCAGAACGCCATTTTCACGGAGACGGCGTTTTACAACCAAACCAACGCGGGTGGAAAATGGAATCGCACGATGACTGTCACCACCACCGGTGAAGCAAAGGCGCCTTACATCATGCCCACGCTTGGCAGCCATGCCGCACCCGCCGCTGCGGGTTTGGGCGTGGCTGTGGAAGGCTCCGCCAATGTGTTGGGAACCAATACGGGCGTGCTGCCGACATTCAATCTGTCGGCCGGCAAGTCGTATTTCATTGATGTCTTCAACACCGGCACGAGCGCGATGTCGTGGACGGCGCAAAGCAGCGCGCCGTGGATCACGCTTACGCAGACCAACGGCAGCACCGACGCGCGGATTTGGGTCGGCATTGATTGGGCGGGTGCGCCCCGCGGTTATGCCGTTCCTGGCACGGTCACCATCCGGGGTGCCGGCGTCACCAACACGGTAAATGTGAAGGCCTTTTACCCGCTCTCCCTCAATCTTGCGGCGCTCCCGCCGGCGGTGGAGAACAATGGCGTCGTCACGATTGAAGCGGAGAATTATACATCGCGGCAGGACAGCACCAACGGCGTCGGCTGGCGGAAGCTGACCCGCGCCTGTGCGTCTCGTGACGGCATGACGATCTTGCCGGTCACGACGGCGGCAATTGATCCGGGAGCGATCACGAGCAATACGCCCTCGCTCACTTACCAGTTTCACACCTTTGGCGCGGGCGCGGCCGTGGTGCAGGTGGGGTGCCTGCCCACGCACAAGATCACTTCCGACCATGTTGGCTGTCGTTATGCCGTTTCATTGAACGGCGACACGCCACAAATCATCGACATCAACGCCGATGAAAACTCCTCGGCATGGAGCGCCAACGTGTTGCGGGCCATGGCCAATGGGCGGTCCAGCCATACGATCGCCAACCCCGGCCTGCAAACCCTGAAGGTCTGGATGGTGGACCCTGGCGTGGTGCTCGACAAGGTGACCGTCACCATCAACAGCGGCGTGTTCGAAGCTGAGCATCTGGACTTCGTCACATCGGGGCCTTACCACGCGTTTTCGGAATCAGGGCTCAGCGGGGACGGGGCCGTGTCCCTGGATGCAACCGGCATCGGGCAATACATCACGTTCACATTGCCCCACCTCGACGCTGGCATCTATGACCTGACGGTGCACGTCAAGGCGTGGAATAACCGCGGCATCGCGCAAATGGCGATGGGCAATTCAGTCAACGGACCATTCGTCAACCTGGGAGGTCCGCTGGACTTCTACACAGCCTCCGTTGCCTACACGAACCTCGTGACACTGCGGTTCACCAACGCAACGGCAGGTCCGAAATATCTCAAATTCACGGTCACGGGCAAAAACGCATCCTCCAGCAGTTATCAGGTCGTTCTGGATAACTTCACGTTTGTCCCGGTTACTACCAGCGCGGTGGCCCCTTCGCTCGGCAACTGGCGGATGGCCTTTTTTGGCACGACCAACAATGCCGGCGACGCGGCCGATGCCGCCGATCCCGATCACGACGGGATTCCCAACCTGCTCGAATACGCGATGGGCAGTTACCCCACCGTGAGCAACGGCACGTGGCTGGCGGCGGCCATTACGAACAACCATCTTGCGGTCACGTTTAACCGGGCCAGGGACCAAACTGACGTCTCTCTGCGCGTCAAGGCGGCCAGCAGCTTGGTGGAACTGATCTCGGGCGGGACGGAGATCTGGTCCAGCGCCGTTGCCCCTGATCCGGGAGGTTTGGCGCCGGCCGCACCGGTTACGGTCATTGACCCGGAGGAGATGACCAACACGGCACGCTTTCTCCGGTTAAGCGTGGCGCATCCGTAGCCGAACGAACGGCTTCATCTCACAATGACCCTGCGATCTGAACTCCAGATTTGTCTCACTGAACCCATGTCGTCGCATCCCAAATCAGGCCACCGGAAATCATCCATGTATCACAGCTCATGAAAATCACAGTCATGTCCAAGTTGCTCCTGTTTTCAGCGATCATCCCTGCACTCGCGGCGGATCCCGCGCCACCCAACACGCTCACCGACGCGGAAATGACCGCCGGCTGGCGTTTGCTTTGGGACGGCAAGACCACGGATGGGTGGCGCAGTTCAAAGACGGATGCGTTTCCCCGGAAGGGCTGGACCATCAAGGATGGCGTGCTGACGGTGCATGACAACAAGGGGGCGGAATCTGCCGGTGGTGGCGACATCATCACCCGGGAGCGGTTTTCGGAATTTGAATTGATGGTGGATTTCAAGCTTACGCCCGGCGCGAACAGTGGCATCAAGTATTTCGTCCAACCGAACCTGACGCCGATTGACAAACAGACCGGCCGGCCGACCGGCGTCGGATCAGCCATCGGGCTCGAGTTTCAGATCCTCGACGATGAACGGCATCCCGACGCCAAGCTGGGGCGCGATGGCAACCGCACGGTTTCATCCCTCTACGACTTGATCCCGGCGTCGCCAGCGAAGCAGCCCAATCTGATTGGCGAGTGGAACACCGCGCGCATTGTGGTCCGTGGCAAACATGTCGAGCACTGGCTCAATGGGCGGAAAGTGGTTGAGTATGAGCGCGGCTCGGCGGTGTTTCGGGCGCTCGTGGCGCAGAGCAAATTCAAGAACATTGCCAACTTTGGCGAATGGGCTGACGGTCACATCCTGCTGCAGGAGCACGGCAACACGGTTTCGTTCCGCAACATCAAGATCCGCACGCCCGCCGGCAAGTAATCCATCCGTCCTATGAATTTTAAAATGAAATCAAGTTCACGCACCGGCCAATTGGGCCGGCCAATGGGGCGGCGTTCATTTATCAAGGGTGTTCTGGCCGCCGGGACCATTTCCGTCATTGCTCCGCCGACCGTGTTCGCCGCGGACGCCCCTGCCCGCCGCCGCCCGGGCGGGAAGGTGAAGCTTGCCTGCATCGGCATCGGCAATCGCGGCGCGGACGTGGTGAAGGCGCTTCACGCCACCGGGCTCGCGGAAGTCGTGGCGTTGTGCGATACGGACATGGGGGCAAGGCACACCGGGCCGGTCTTGAAGATGTTCCCCGGCGTGCCGCGCTTTCAGGATTTCCGGAAGCTGTTCGACCAGATGGGCAAGGAGATTGACGCCGTCAGCGTTGCGACGCCCGATTTCTCGCACTTCCCCATCACGATGCTCGCAATGTCGCTCGGCAAGCATGTCTATGTGGAGAAACCGATGGCGCACAGCTTCCGGCAGATTGAACTCATGATGGCGGCGGAAAAGAAATACCAGGTCGCCTGCCAGATGGGCAACCAGGGCCACTCCGAGGCAAACTACTTCCAGTTCAAGGCCTGGACCGAGGCGGGCATCATCAAGAACGTGACGAAAATCACCGCGTTCATGAACAACTCGCGCCGCTGGCACGACACCCCGAAATTCGCCTACAGCAAACTTGCCGGCTATCTCCCCGCAGAACCCATCCCCGGCACGCTCGACTGGGACTGCTGGCTCGCCACCGCCAGGCACCACGCCTACAACTCGGGCTACATCAACGGCGAATGGCGCTCGTGGTTCGACTTCGGCAACGGCGCGCTCGGCGACTGGGGGGCGCACATCTTCGACACCGCGCACGAGTTCCTCGACCTCGGGCTGCCGACCGAAGTGGATGCGGAATTGGAGGGCCATAACCCGTTCATTTTCCCGCAGGCCTCGACGCTGACGTTCAAATTCCCGGCGCGCGGCAACAAGCCCGCGCTGGAACTCACGTGGTATGACGGCCAGAACAACCTGCCGCCGCTGCCCGAGAACATGGGCGAATCCGTGACGGACTCCGACATTCCGCCCCCGTCGCGCGGCGCCGCCGAGCCGGATAACAAGAAGCGCCCACCGGGAAAGGTCATTTACGGCGAAGGGTTGACGTTCAAAGGCGGCTCGCACGGCAGCACCCTCAAGATCATTCCGGAGAGCAAGGCCAGGGACATGGGGTCCAAGCTGCCCCAGGTGCCGAGGAGCCCGTCGAATCACTTTGCCAACTTCCTGAAGGCGGCGAAGGGGGAAGAGAAGACCCGCTCAAACTTCGCCGTGGCCGGTCCATTGTGTCAGACCATGGCCATCGGCATCATCGCGCAACGTGTGAACGCCAGGCTTGAGTTCGATCGTGCCACGAAGCAGATCACGAATCACAAGGTCGCGAATGAACTCTTAAACGGCGTTCCTCCGCGCAAGGATTGGGAACAGTATTACAAATTGTAACCTGAACCGGCTCGTCCGGGATGGATTTGTTGGGACCGGGTTGGCGGGATTCGTTCGGACTGCCCGACGGGGCGCATTCCTGTCTTGGACGACCTGCGAATCCCAAGATTGCAACAAAGCATTGGTCCCCTGAGGCGGCGCCGCTGGGCAGGTGACGGTATCGCGAAGCGCGGCGAGATCCGCACTCCAACCGGAGCTTCAGTATCGGGAATGGCCCTTTCCGTTTTGGGCTGACAAATACGCACTATAAAACGAAGCCGCACGATGCGCGGAGGTGCGTCGGGTGGGTCAGCTTGTCGCTGGGTCGGTGGCCCTGCGCTTGGCGGGGCCGGGACGCTCTGCGTGTTGAATTATGGCGTAGGGACTTACAGTGATTTTGGGTTGGTTGGTTGGTTGGGTTCGCGGGGACCGCTTGGGGGCGGTCCCCGCTTTTTCATTCTGTCGGAGCAGAATTCCGTTTTCCGGTTTGGAAACGTCTTCGCGCATTGCTTGTTGAAAGCCCTGTTTTAGGACGGCCGGATCCCTCTCGCCGCAACACCGAGAATGTCTATGACGAATCATGATCGAAACGAGTGTTTGCTGGTGGTGCAAGTGATGGGGTGTTTGCTCCCGGTCCAGTTGCCGGGCCAGGCCGCCGTCGTCAATCCACTTGCTCCGCCAGACCTGTCCGCCCTGCTCCTGCTGGATGGCAATCACTTCGGACTCCACGTCACCAACGTTCCTCCCGAGTTTCTGCTCCACTGGATGGACCCCAGCGGCTCCGTTGGCAGCAACTGCTTTCACCGCCTTCCCCTGAGTCCTCAATGGGCGGCGGGCGCCGTTGCCGAACCTGACCGTATGACAAGCCTGTATTCAGCATTCTGGCGGTGGATCCCGGCGCCGTCCTGGACCGCAACACCCGGACTGGCCTCCACGCTCCTGCTCCTGGCAACCCTTTCGGTTGCATCGGCGGCCAATGTATCGCTCAGGACAAGTGATGCCGCCGGGACTTCGAGCTTTACCGGTTCGACCAACTGGAATCCCACCGGGGTGCCATCGGGCGGGAACAGCTATTTCACCGGCGCGCAGGTGATTCGCTCGGTAAACAACACGACCACGGGAACGACCAACATCTTTGGCGGGGATTTCCTTTCGATTGATTCCGGCGGCCGCTTTCTTGGCAAGGTCGGCAACAACGCTGCCGGCAACACGACGGTGGCCTACAACTTCGCCAACTATGTTCTGAACGGCGGACTCATGGATCAGGCGGGCGCCTCCAGTGACGCTTCCGTCTGCGTCATCGGGGGAACGGTCACCGTCACCGCGGCCTCCTTTCTCGGCGCGCTCGGCGCCGGTAGCAGTGACAGCGCGAACTTCGAAACGCTGCACATCATCGCGCCCATCAGCGGCAGTGCCGCCTTGCAGGTGTCCGGCGGCGCGAATGTGAATGGCGGTGGCGATACGGGCGTGGTCAGATTAAGCGCTGCCAATCCCTACAGCGGCACCATCACGGTGACCAACGCGAACAACAACATTGTTGCCAGCGCCGTCCATCGCGTCCTGCAACTGAACCATCTCCATGCGCTCAGTAATGCGACCTTGAATCTGGTCGCCACCGCGATCAATCCCGTGTCCTTTGCAGCGGCGGTGAATACCGCGGCGTTCAATGTTGGTGGTTTGACCGGCAACTCTGCCCAGGCGCTTTCCGATACCGTCGGCAACGCCGTTGCCCTGAATGTGGGCGGGAACAACATCAGCAGCACCTTTGACGGTTTACTGGCCGGCGGCGGCAGTCTGGTCAAGACGGGCACGGGCACCCTGACATTGTCCGGAGGCAACACCTTCTCGGGCGTCACCACCATCAACGACGGAGTGCTGGCGCTGAGCGGCAGTGGCAGTCTGGCCAGCTCAATCAGCCTCGTCGGCAGCACCGCGGCACTGGACGTGAGTGGATTGAACATTTCGTCATTCACCGTGGCGACCGGCAAGGTGTTGAGCGGTATTGGCAGGGTCAATGGCGGCATCGCCATGAGTCCGGCTTCGGCCATCGCTCCCGGCAATGATGGGATCGGGACTTTGACCTTCCTGGCCGACCTCACCTTGAACAATGGCTCATTCAATCGGTTCGAGTTGAGCACGTCGGCGGCCGGCGCGAATGATCGCGTGCCGGTGGGCGGGGTGCTGAACTGCAACAACAGCATTGTTTACGTCAACGCCACCGGAGGCGCGGCCAATCTGGATGCCTCCGACTATGTGCTGTTTCAAGCCACGAATGGAATCGTGGGCGCCTGTGCTCCAACGCCGGTGTTTCTCGGGACCGCGCCGGCCAATGCGGCGAACTATACCGTCGTGACCAGCGGCAACACAGTGGTGCTGCGTTACAATGTTCATGTTCCGCCAAGCTCCGTCACGACCGCTGCGCCGACGTCGTTGGCGCCGGGCCAGAAGACCTTCGTCAGTGTGACCACCATGAACGGGGATGGCGCCGTCACCGGCGTCACGCTGGACGCCAGCGCGATTGGCGGCGGTTCGTCGGTGCCGATGGTGTTGAATCAAACCACCGTGAACGTATGGACGAATACGGTGATGGTCAGCCCGGGCACCAGCCCCGGCAGCAAGCTGTTGACGGCCACGGTGACGGACACCAATGGCCTGTCCAGTTCCTCGAGTGTTTCGCTGACGGTGACGAACGTGGCCCCTGCCATCCGAAACCCGATTCTCCCGAGTCACCATGCCGACCCGTTTATCGGTTATTTTGCTGGGAAGTATTGGGTTTACCCTACCACGGAAGACACCAAATCATTTCGCGCTTTCTCGTCCACCAACCTGGTTGACTGGGTGGATCAAGGACAGGTCTTTAACCTGTCGCAGAGCAGTTGGGCCACCAACGGTTATGGCTGGGCGCCGTGCGTGGTTTACTTCAACGACAGCTATTATTTCTACTACGCCATGGGCGGAGCCGCGGGGTGGCAGGACAGCAAGATCGGTGTGGCGGTCGGCAGTTCTCCCGCCGGACCCTTCACGGACATCGGTTCGCCCTTGGTGCTCAGCCAGACTGCTTCTCCGCGGATTGAGGCCATTGATCCCATGGTCTTCATTGATACCGATGGAAAGGCCTACCTGTATTACGGCGGCAGCGCGGGAGCCAACTTGGGGATTCGCCAGTTGGATACGAACACGATGACCTCCTTCATCGGCCCGCTGAACGTGGTGACGCCGTCGGGCTTCACGGAAGCTCCGTTCATGAGCAAACGCAGCGGCACTTACTACCTCTCCTACTCCAACGGAAGCTGGAAAACCAATACCTACAATGTCCGGTATGCCACATCGAGTTCACCCATCGGCCCGTGGACTTATCGAGGACAGATTCTCACTTCCGACAGCTTGCACAAAGGCCCTGGCAGTCATGCGTTCCTCCAGGTGCCAAACAACGACACGTGGTATATCTGCTATCATTATTGGGACAGCGTTTATTCAACGCGGCATACCGCGCTTGATTCCCTCAGCTACAATCCGGATGGAACCATCAAGCCCGTGACGATGACCGGCGGTGGCACGGTGGCCCGCTGGGAAGCGTTCAGTGCGCCCGGATACTACATCGTTCATACGAACGGCGTCGGCACGCTGGTCAACAGCGACTGGCGCGATGAAACGTCGCAATATCTCATGGTTCCCGGTCTTGCCAGCAAGGCCCTGAACACCGTTTCATTTGAACTGGTTGACAAGTCCGATCGGTATTTGCGGCAGAACAGCAGCGGGCAAATGGTGATGGACCTCTATACCGTCGGGGGCACGTTCAACGAGGATGCGACGTTTTGCATCCGACCCGGCCTGGCCAACAGCGCCGACGTGTCGTTTGAATCATATCGATTCCCCGGCCGGTATATCCGACGGTCTGGATCCCTGGTTTACTGCCAGTCGGGCAGCGGCCCGGCGTTTAACAGTGATGCCACGTGGAAAGGTTGGACGGCCAGCTCGCTGGCAAATCTCCGAATCGGCCCGACCAATTCGGACCGGCTGGTCGTGACCTGGGACGTGACCTGGAATGGGGTTGGAACACTTCTGGAAGCCGCGAAGCCCAACGGGCCCTGGGTGACCAACAACTCTGCGGTTTCACCGTTCGTGGTGAACCCAAGCGGCAGCGCGCGCTTCTACCGGGTTGATCCATGATGTTCTCCAGCGCTGCCGTTAAGCCCGTTCAATTGAGATGAACATGAAGCGGGGAACTTCGGTTCAGGCGGGTTGATGTTGGCTTTCATGCTGTTCCGCTTGCGCTTGGAGCGTCGTTCAAGATTGATTCTTCCGCCGGGGTTCGCCTACGCTGTTGGGGATGAATCCCCAACCACAGCCGCGTTGGCATCATGTCTGAACTCGAAGTTCACGGTGACATCACCCGCGTTCTGGAATCGATCGACCCGCAGGGCGCCCCTTCCGAGCAACTGCTGCCGCTGGTCTATGACGAGTTGCGGCGCCTCGCTGCGGCCCGCATCTCGAACGAGCTGCCGGGGCAGACGTTGCAACCCACCGCGCTGGTCCACGAAGCATGGCTGCGGCTGGTGGATGGCAACGACAAGGTGTGGCGCAGTCGTGGGCATTTCTTTGGCGCCGCCGCGCAGGCCATGCGGCGCATCCTGATTGAACGCGCCCGGCGCAAGATGAGTTCCAAGCGCGGCGGCCGGGCGGAACACGTTGACATCGGGGAGGTGGACATTGCCGACCACCTGCCTGACGAGCGGATTCTGTTGATCGATGAAGCGCTGAAGCGATTGGAGGAGAAGGATGCCGAGCTGGGCCGCGTTGTTACACTGAAGTTCTTCGGCGGACTGACGAATGCCGAAGTGGGCGAACTGCTGGGAGTCACCGAACGCACGGTGCACAACAAGTGGACCTTCGCCAAGGCCTGGTTGCTGGAGAGCCTGCTGGCGGAAACCACGCCGCCGCCCCCGTGAACCGTCGGGCTGGCTTCTGCTTTTGCCAGCCGATTGCGCACTGAATATTGCCGGCTTGGCACGAACCATGGACGGGAAAACCACCAGAGAACAATCGCTCTTCGAGTCCGCGCTCGCCCAGGCAGCCGGGGCCGCGCGCGAGGCCTATTTGCGGGAGGCTTGCAATGGCGATGTGGCACTGCATCTCCGGTTGACCCGGCTGCTGGCGGCGCACACGCGCACCGAGGGGTTCTTTCCCGAATGCGCCTCGCAGTGGTTGGGTGTGGATCGGGCGGAAATCCGGCAATGGACCACCAACGACCCGGCGTCTCTGGGCGAAACGCTCGGCCAGTGCGTGGGCCGTTACCAGTTGCTCAAGCAGCTCGGCGAAGGCGGCTGTGGCATCGTCTATCTGGCCCAGCAACAAGAGCCGGTCCAACGCCTCGTCGCGTTGAAAATCATCAAACTTGGGATGGACACCAGGAGCGTCATCGCCCGGTTTGACGCGGAACGACAGGCGCTCGCCCTGATGGATCATCCGAACATCGCCAAGGTGCTCGATGCCGGCGCGACGGAAACCGGCCGGCCCTATTTTGTGATGGAGCTGGTGCAGGGGGTGAAAATCACGAGCTACTGTGACGAGAATCACTTGGGAGCGCGGGAGCGGCTGGATTTGTTTGTGCGCGTTTGTCACGCCATCCAGCATGCCCACCAGAAGGGCGTGATTCATCGGGACATCAAGCCTTCCAACATCTTGATCGCCCGCCACGATGGCCTCCCGGTGCCCAAAGTCATTGATTTCGGCATCGCCAAGGCCATTTCCGGGCGGCTGGTGGACGATGCGGCGGTCACGATGCAGGGGCAGTTTATTGGCACGCCCGCTTACATGAGCCCCGAACAGGCGGAGATGAGCGGGCTGGATGTCGATACGCGCAGCGACATTTATTCGCTCGGGGTGCTGCTTTACGAATTGCTCACCGGCCGGCCGCCGTTTGACCAGAAGGAACTGGTCGGCGCGGGGCTGGACAAGATGCGTCAGACCATTCGCGAAGCCGATCCGCTGCGGCCTTCCTTGTTGTTGACCTCCATGACGAGCACGAAGCTGGCTTTGACCGCCAGCCTGCGTCGGGAAGCGCCACCCCGGCTCATCAGTTCCCTCAAGGGCGACCTGGACTGGATCGTCATGAAGGCGCTGGAGAAGGACCGGCAGCGCCGCTACGAAACCGCCAACGCGCTGGCGTTTGACGTCCGCCGCTTCCTCAACAATGAACCCGTTCTGGCCCGCCCGCCGAGCCGCCTGTATCGGCTCAAGAAGCTGATCCAACGCAACAAGGGTGTTTACGCTTCGGGAACGGCCGCCGTGCTTTCCCTGATGGTCGGGCTGGGCGTTGCCACGCATTCGTTCATCAAGGAACGGGAGGCCCGCCTCGAACAGGCGCGTCTGCGTCAAAAGGCCGAGGAGGCCCGCATCGAGGCGGAGCGGGCCCGGGCGAACGAAACCCAGTTGCGCAAGGAGGCGGAGGCGCGGGAGAAGGTCACCCAGGCCGCCGTCTTGTTGAGTCATGGTGACATGGAGGAGGCCGATGCGCTGGTTGACCTGGTGCCCCTGCCATTCTTTACGCCTTCCACCGAGGCGGCTTCCGTCTTTCGCGAACTGGGCAACTGGAATGTGCTGCAGGGGAGATGGCCCCAGGCGGCCAATCGCTATCTCGTGCTGATTCAGGTGAATCATGTGGATCAGGCGGACCAAACCACGCAGACGACCTTTGATTTGCTGACGGCGGCGCCGCTGCTGATTGAATCGGGCGACCTGGACGCCTACCGGCGCATCCGACTTCTGGTGATGGCGCGCATGGAGGGGTCTTCGTATGCCTTGGCATGCGAGCAGTTGTTGAAGACCAGCCTGCTGCTGCCCGCTGATGATGCCACCATGAAAGGATTGGAACCCTTCGCCCGGGTCATCGCCAATTCCATGGTCAATTACAGTCCGCGCGAGAACGGCGGCTGGTATCTCGCCGCGTGGCGGACCCTGGCCTTGGGCCTGTGGGAATACCGGCGCGGCAACGATGACGCCTGTCTGGAATGGTTGGAGAAATGTTCCAGTTACCCCGATCATTCACAATCCTGTGTGGCCGCCGCGCATATCATCCGGAGCATGGCCACCCGTCGATTGGGCAAGGTTGAACTGGCGGATGCCGAACTGAAGCAGGGCCGGGAAATGGTGGACGACTATTTCAGCCGGAAGCTCGAGTTGGGCAATGACCAGACTGGCAGAGTGGGCGGCTGGATCATGAATCCGATATTTCTGCGGGAAGCCGAGCGTCTCGTCTCTCCCGCCAATCCAAACCCGCAATAGATCTATTCCCATTGATGAGCCTCAGCCTCTCAAAACCCCGGCTGCTGGGCCTGGCCTGCGGCGTCGCGCTGGTGATGCCATGGAACCCGCCGTCCGTTTGCGGTGCTTCCGGGCCGGACGTCAGGCCCAACGTCCTGTTCATTTCCGTGGATGACATGAACAACGACCTTGGCTGTTGTGGCAACGCGCAGGTCAAGTCGCCCAACATCGACCGGTTGGCGGCCGCCGGCACGGTGTTCACCCGGGCCTATTGCCAGTTTCCCTTGTGCAGTCCCAGCCGGTCCTCGGTGCTGACCGGCCTGCGTCCGGATACGACGCGCGTTTTCGATCTGCAATATCATTTCCGGCAGGGGCTGCCGGACGTGGTGACCTTGCCACAACTGTTCATGAAGAACGGTTACAGCTACGTCGCCCGGGTCGGCAAAATTTATCATTACGGCAATCCCGGCGACATCGGCACGGACGGCCTGGACGACCGCGCCTCGTGGATGGAACGTTTCAATCCCGCGGGCCGCGACAAAACCGCGCTGGAATTGGACCTGATGAACTACACGCCAAAACGCGGGCTCGGCGCCGCCATGGCCTTTCTGGCCGATCCGACCGGCAGCGACGACGAGCACACCGACGGCAAGGTGGCCGCACGGGCGATCCAGATGATGGAGACGCACCGGGGCGAACCGTTCTTCATCGCGGTCGGCTTCTACAAACCGCACTGTCCGTGGATCACGCCCCGGAAGTATTTCGACCTTTACGCGACGAACGACATCACGCTGCCAAAAATCTCCGCCGCGACGGAACACGACTATCCACCGCTGGCGCTGGCTTCGACCCGTCCGTGGCCTTACTTCGGGGTCAGCCCGGAGCACGCGCTGGAATGCAAGCGGGCCTATTTCGCGGCCATCTCGTTCGTGGACGCGCAGGTGGGCAAGGTGCTCGATGCGGTGGACCGGCTCGGGCTGCGGGATAAAACCATCATCGTATTCTGGAGCGATCACGGCTACCAACTGGGCGAACACGGACTGTGGTTCAAACAATCCTGCTTCGAGGAATCCGCCCGCGCGCCGTTGATCATTTCGTTGCCCCATCAGAAAACCGCCGGCCGGTCATGCCCGCGCCTCGTGGAGTTGCTCGACATCTATCCGACGCTGGCGGATCTGGCCGGCGTTACGCCGCCCGCCGGGTTGGCCGGCCGGAGCCTGCGTCCCTTGTTGAACAATCCGGAGGCTGCGTGGGATCACCCGGCCTTCACACAGGTGCAACGCGGCAAGGTTCCCGGCTACAGCATCCGCACGGAGCGCTGGCGTTATACCGAGTGGGACCGCGGCGCCAAAGGCGTCGAACTTTACGACGAGGCGGCGGATCCCCAGGAGCTGAAGAATCTCGCCCGGGAGTCTGAATATGCGGATGTGTGTGCCCAGCTGAAGGCGCAGCTCCGCGCCTGTCATCCCAAAGTCGTCTCCGGCGGGCGGGCTGAACCGGGCACGAAGAAAAAATTTAGCAATTAAACTGGGTCCCAAGCCCGGCGAAACCGGCCGGCCAGGCCCCGGCCTAAGCTCGTTCATTTCGGCGAGGTCAAGGCGATGTTGCCTTGGTGGCCATAGGAAAAATTCGCCGGCTTCGCCAACAATCCTTTACCGGCTCCACATCAATGCTAATTTCCCGCCGCCTTTGGGTCGTGGCTCCGCCTTTCGTTAATTTGGGCTCTCAACACACCCGGTGGTCAACATGGCCCGCGCCGTTTTGCCACACTTTTTGGGCATTATCTGCATCCTTTATGAATCGGCGTGAGAAGCATGAGGGGTTTGCGGGGCAGCGACTGGTGGTGGTGCCGCGGCCGGTGCTGGCCCGGGCATTGCCGAATCCGTTGCTCCGGAATTTGCTGCCCACGGACGCGGGCTATTATCCCAAGGCGGTCGGCCATACCTGCTCCCGGGAGCGCGGGTGTCCGGAAACCATTTTCATCTACTGCGCCGAAGGGACGGGCTGGTGCGAAATCGCCGGCTGCCGGCACGAGGTGGCCCGGAACCAGTTGCTGGTGATTCCCGCCAACACGCCGCATGTCTATGGCGCGGGAGCCAAATCGCCCTGGACGATTCATTGGTTTCACGCGGTGGGTTCCAACGTGCCGGTGTATCTCGAGCGGCTGGGGGTGACGCGGGAGAATCCGGTGGTGCCGCTGGGCGGGGACGTGCAATTGTTTTCGTTGTTTGAGGATGTTTTGGAGGGGCTGGAGCATGGCTCCACGTTGACGCACCTGATCTACGCTGCGCACTCGTTGACGCACCTGATGGGGTTGATTCTGCGGCACAAGGAGGAGTTCGGTTACGGGGAAGCGGACGTGCCGGCGCGCGTGGCCAAGTGCATCGAATTCATGAAGGGGCATTTGCGGGAGCCGTTGACGGTGGCCACACTGGCCGCGCTCGTGAATCTGTCCCGCTCGCATTTCACCACCACGTTCCGGCGCGTGACGGGCTACGCGCCGCTGAGTTACCTCAATCATCTGCGCATGCAGCGCGCCGTGCAGTTGTTGAACACCACCGGTTTGTCCATCAAACAGATCAGCGAGCAGCTCGGCTTTTCGGACCAGTTCTACTTTTCCCGCGCCTTCCGCAAGCTGCACAACCATTCGCCTTCGGAGCATCGGCAGCGCTACGGCGTCTAGCGGGTGCGCCTTCCAACCCTTTCAGAGCGCGGGCGGGCCGTTGCAATTGGCCCGGGCCTTGGGCAGCCTTGCGGCAGACGTTTTCCATGCAAAGGCGCAACCATCGAATCGGCCGGCCGCACGTGGCGTTGCTCATCGAGTCGTCGCGGGCCTACGGGCGGGGGGTGCTGACGGGCATCGCGAAATACGTGCGCGAACACGGGCCCTGGTCCATTTCGTTCGAGGAGCACGGGCTTTGTGACGATGTGCCGCAGTGGCTCAACGAGTGGCGGGGCAATGGCATCATCACGCGGCTGGAAAACCAGGCCATGGTCGAGGTGGTCCGCCGGCTGAATGTGCCGACCGTTTATCTGCGCAATCTCCCGCAGCAAATCCAGGCGCCGTGCGTGTTGACCGACAATGCCGCGACGGCGCGTCATGCCTTCGAACATTTGCGCGAGCGTGGCTTCCGGCATTTTGCCTTCTGCGGTTACGACGGCGCCGATTATTCGGATGAACGCCGGCAGGCGTTTGTGGCACTCGTCGAGCAGTTGGGCCGGCCGTGCCACGTGTTCAACAGTCCGCCCTCGGCCGCCTACGGGAGCACCGTGGAGTTTGAGAGCGAAGGGCTCAAGGATGGCAACCGCGTCGCGCGGTGGATTCAGGAACTGCCGAAGCCGGTCGGTTTGATGGCGTGCAACGATTCCCGCGGCCGGCAGGTTCTCGACGCGTGCCGCGCGGTGGGCGTCGGCGTGCCCGACGAGGTGGGCGTGCTGGGGGTGGACAACGATGAAATGCTTTGCGACCTGTCGGCCCCGCCGCTCTCCAGCGTGGTGCCAAACACCGAGCGGATCGGGATTGAGGCGGCGGCGTTGCTGGACCAGATGATGGCCGGGCAGAAGCCGTTGGCGCGTTTGATTCTGGTTGAGCCGCGCGCGGTCGTGGTCCGGCAATCCACCGAGGTGCTGGCCGTGGAAGACCGGCAAATCGCGGCCGCGGCCCGTTTCATCCGGGAACACGCCTGCGAAGGCATTGATGTGCGCGACGTGGTCAAGGCGGTGGCGCTCTCGCGCAGCACGCTGGAACGGCGGTTCTCCAAGGCGCTGGGCCGTTCGCCGAAGGAGGAGATTTTGCGCGTCCGGCTGAACAGCGCCAAACAGCTCCTGGCGGACACCAGTTCCTCGTTGGAATTCATCGCCGAAAAAATCGGTCTGGCGCACACCGAATACCTCAGCCGCATCTTCAAGAAAAAGACCGGCCTGACCCCCTCGCAATATCGTGCGCACACCAGTGTCAGGGATGTTGCCGTGCGGCGGCCGGCCTGACCGTTGCCGAAAAAGGTCAATTTGTTTCCGCGAAAGTCCCTTGCATCCGCACAGCCGCGAATTGCTACACTGGAGGCTGAACATGTCCCGCTTTGCCAGGCCGGTCGAGATCCACACAGTGGATTCGATTAATTGTCCATGGATGGCACGTAAAATCGCGACTTGGTGCGGCTGTGGTGAATTGTTGTCCGGTAATGGGCGGTCAATTGTCCATAGCCTCCCGCGAAACGTCCATTCCGATGGTCTCCGGCGCATGGCAGAGTGGCGACGTGCCACATGACTCATTAACTCAAACCTGACCCCACATGAAGACTCCGATGCGACCGTTCAGTTCCCCGAAGTGCCGCGGCCAATCCCCCACGGCCGTCATAGCCGGCCTGGCCACGCTGATGGCTGGCCTGGCCGGCGCTCCCATTGCCGGCGCGGCGACGATTCAATGGCAGGGGCAGCCTGGCGTCTCGGCAACGCTCAACTGGTCGGATGCGGCGAACTGGACGTCGCCTTCGCAGACCTACTACAACCAGGTTCAATTCAGCGGCGCCGGCACGAACGCCAACGGCAATTTCACCGTCAACACCGTCCTCGACAGCGCGTCGGCCGCCGCGCAGATGCCCATCTGGCAGCTCGATTTCCGGAACACCGGCGGCAACTACGTGACGCTCATCAATCCGGGGGTGACGCTGCAGGTGGATGCGGGCAACGGCTGGATGACGGTGGGGGCACCGGGCACGCCCGCCAACGCTGTCGAAGTCATCAAGTTCACCGGCCCCGGTGCGGCGATGAATTTGCAGGGTGGCTGGCTGACGGTGGGGCAGAGCGCGGCGGCACCCGGCAACCACAATGTCACGCTGGATCTGTCCGAACTCGACAATTTCCAGAAGACCGGCGACCGCCTGCTCGTGGCGGCCACGGGCAATCATGGCCACGGCGCGCTGTATCTGGCGAAGACGAACGTCATCAACCTGAACAACGACATCACGATTTGCTGGCAGGGCAGCACCAGCAACTCGCTGCCGTGCGCGCTGTATCTGGGCGCGGCCAACACGATCAACACGGGCAACAACAATAACAACCTCATCGTCGGCCAGAGCGGCGGCACCAACGCCATCTTCGCGTTCAACCCGGCCATCACCAACACCCTGCCCGCGCCCACGGCAACCATTGGCGGCTCGGCCACCGGCGGCCGTGGCAATCTGCAAATCGCCGCAAATGGCGGCTCGCCGAATGCGCCCGCCTACGGCATTTGTGATTTTTCCGGTGGCCAGGTGACGATGTGGGAGGACTTGATTCAGCTCGGCCAGGGCGGTGACACAACCGTGGCCGGTGCCCTGGGGGTGTTGAGCTTTGACAATGGTTCCATCAACGCCAACACCGTCGTGGTGGGCAACCAAACAGCCAGTGGCGGCGGCGCGGGCGCGGGCGTCATCAATGTCGGCACCAACGCCGTGCAGGCCGCGAACGCCACATTGACCGTGAACAACAGCCTGACGCTGGCTGCCGTGACAGGAACGGCGGTGGCGGGCAGCGCGGGCACGCTCAACATCGACGGCGGCGTGGTGAATGCCGACACCATCATCAGCGGCGGCGGCGTGGCCACCATCAACGTCAACAGCGGTGTGCTGGCCACCAAGACGGCCGGCACTTCGGCCAGTCCCGTGAATGCGCTGGCGCTCAGCAATTCCCGGCTGCAGGTCAAGCTTGCCTCGGCCAGTTCAACCAATGTCGTGACCGGCACGCTGACGGCCGGCGGCGCCACGAACTGGATTGACGTGCTCTCGTTGCCTTCCATCGCGAGCTATCCGTTCCAGGTCCCCATCGTCAGCTACGGCGGCGCAATTGGCGGGACCGGCTTCAACTTCGGTCTCGGCACCGTGCCACCGCTGGCGGTCGGCTACATTTCCAACAACACGGCGAACGGGACGATTGATCTCGTGCTGACCGACGGCCCGCGCACGATGCGCTGGACCGGCGCGAACAGCGGTGACTGGAACACAACGACCGCAAACTGGTTTGCAGGCGCGCCGATCGCCTACAGCGACGGCTCGTTTGTGAGTTTCCTGGATGGCGCCACGACCACCGCGGTCAATCTGACGGCGGCCTTCGCGCCGGGCAGCGTGACGGTGAGCAACACAAGTCCGGATTACATCTTCACCGGCAGCGGCTATCTCACGGGGCCCAACGGGCTTGTGAAGGACGGTTCGGGCAAGCTCGTGCTCGACAACACCGGGGTGAACGACTACGCGGGCATAACGACCATCAGCGCGGGAACCCTGCAAGTTGGCAACAACGACAGCGCCGGCAACCTGCCGGCGGATGGCAGCGTCAACAACAGCGGGACGCTCGCCTTCGTGCGCAACGACAGCCTTGCCATCAACAACGTCATTTCCGGAGCGGGGCAACTGGTGCAGTCCGGTGGTGCCGTGCTGACATTGAGCGGCGCCAACACCTTTACGGGCTCAGTGCTGGTGACCAATGGCAGCATATTGCAGGTCGGCAACGCCACGGCGTTGGGCACGGGCGCTGGTGCCACGGTTGTGGCGGCCGGTTCGACGCTCGATTTCAACGGCTATTACCTCAACGCGGAGCCCATTGTTCTCTCCGGCTCCGGCGTGGGCGGCGGCGGTGCCATCGTCAACAGCGGCGGCGCGGTTTATGGCCTCTCCGCGAGCCTGACGCTGGCCGGCGACACGACCTTCGGCATTGCGAACCGCTGGGATCTGGATGGTTCCGCAGGCGGTGCGTTGAACAGCGGCGGCCAGCCTTATGATGTGACGTTTGTGGGCAACGGCTATTTCCAGTGGAAGCGGCTCGCGGTCGATCCGGCACTGGCGGATATCAATGTCACGGCCGGCATGAACTTCGGGGTCATTGGCTCCACCACGCTCGGCAATCCAACCAACACGCTGGCCCTGGCCGCCGGTTCGCAACTCACGTTCTATGCCGACGACACCGGCGTGACCGTGAACAAGCGCGTAGTGTTCAACGACGGCGCCAAGATTGCCAACGGCTGGTGGTGGAACAGCATCACCGGGCCCATTGTGCTGACCAATTCCTCCGGCGGCGGCTATTGCGAAGTGGAGAACAACAGCGACCCGCTGACCTTCAGCGGTGAGTTGACGGGCGACGGCATCATTTACAAGACGGGCACGGGGCAGTTGATCTTGGGGGGCAACAGTCCCGCCTTCGCGGGCGGCGCGTATATTCTGGGCGGCAGTGTGACCGTGAACGGCCCGTTGCGGAACGCCCTGGGCATCACGCTGACCACCGGTCAATTGAATCTGAACGCTGCGCTCACGGGCAGCGGCGGCATCACCAATTACGGCGGAACCACGGTGGCCGGCACCGGCAGCACCACCGGCAGTGTTGACCTGGGCGGCTCGTTGCTGCCTGGCGGCAATGGCACTGTTGGCACCTTGACCACGGGCGATCTGACGTTGGAAGGCGGCGGCATGATCACCAGCGACCTTGGCGCGGTGGCGACCGGCAGCAACGATCTGGTGCAGGTCAACGGCAATCTCACCGCCAACGGCAACACGCTGTATGTCAACCCGGTTGGCGGCACGTTGGAGAACGGCCGCGCTTACACGCTCATCACCTACACCGGCACGCTGAGCGGCTCGTTTGCGGACGTGATGACGGTCTCGCCCTCCGCCTACACCTTCCAGCTGACCAACGTCACGACCACCACGCCCAAGAAGATTCAGGTGATTGTCACGGGTGGCCAACCGTCCGTGCTGGGGTGGAACAACGCTTCCGGCAGTGGGGAATGGGACACCCAAGCCTCGCCCAACTGGACGAACTGGGTGAGCCACGTTTCGCCGGACCTCTTCTACGCGTATGACGTGGTGATGTTCGACGACTCGATCACCAATTCACCCTGGCCCACGACCACCGTTGATGTGGCGAGCGGTCAGTCGGTTCAACCCAGCGCCATCACGAACAATTCGACCGTTGATTACACGATCACCGGCGACGGCGAGATCAGTGGCGTGGCCAGCCTGACCAAGCGCGGCAGCAGCACGCTGACGCTGGATGTGGCGGGCAGTTTCACCGGCCCGGTCAACATCAGCGGCGGCACGCTCAAGACCACCAAATCGGCGCTGGGTTCGGTCTCTGCCATCACGGTCACCAACAACGCGACGCTCGACTTCGGCGGTGTCACACTGGGCGGCGCCAGGCCGGTGACGGTTTCGGGCACGGGCGCCACGGGCGCCGGCGCGCTGGTCAACAGTGGTGGCGACATTTACGGAAATGTGCTGAAGATCACGCTTGCGGGTGACGCGACACTGGGCGGCAGCGGCCGCTGGGATCTGGGCAGCGGCTCGAGCCTCGCGGGTCCGCACAAGGCCACGCTCGCGCGCGCCACGAGCGATGGTTATGGCGAATGGGACTCCGTCGCTGTCTCGAATGACGTGACGGAAATCGAGCTGGCCGTCGGCAAGCTGGGTCTCAAGAACATGACGACCAGCTTCGTCAATCCGGCCACGCTGCTGACCGTAAACACCAACTGCGAACTCACGTTCTGGAGCGGCGGGCTGAACAGCAGCCTGCATGTCCGCAACAACGGCCGGGTCAACCTGTGGACCGCCCCGGCGCCGTTTACGGGCAGCAATCTCATTCTCGACGAGGGGGCCTTGTGGTATGCGTGGTCCGGCAGCGGCGATCAAACCTACGGCTGCGCGGTGACGCTCAACGGTGTGGCGCATCTCTTGATTGGCGACCAAAACCGGATTTACACCAACGTCATCAGCGGCCCCGGCGGCCTGCTCATCGAGAACTGGAATCACCAGATGGTGCTTTCGGCCGTGAACACCTACACCGGGCCGACAATCATCGCCAACGGACCGCAGATCGCGCTGACCGGCAATGGCGCCATCGCAAACAGCGCACTGATCTTCTTCGGTGGCGGCAGCGCGACGGGCGTTCACATTGATGCCACCGGGCGCGCCGACCGGACGCTCACGCTGGCAAGCGGACAGACCTTGGCGGGCATCGGCGCGGTGGCCGGCCAGTTGGCAGTGGTCCCCGGCGCCACCGTGAGTCCGGCCGGCACCAACACGACGCTGGGCATCACGACCGGCGCGAATCCGCTCGGCACGCTCTCCGCCAGCAGCAACATTGTTCTGAACGGCACGGCGGTCATGAAGTTGAACGGTTCCGGCACGAACGACGTCATTCAAGCGGGCGGCAACCTCAGCTACGGCGGCACCTTGAACCTGGTCAACCTTGGCGCCGCGCCGCTGGCTGCGGGAGATGCCTACAAGCTCTTCAAAGCGGCGGGAACTTACACCGGCGCTTTCGCCAGCCTGGTCCCGGCCACGCCCGGCGACGGACTGTTGTGGGATACGAACAGCCTGGCCGTGGACGGCACGCTCAAAGTCATCAATGCCGCGCCGGCCCAGCCCGGCATCGCCAGTGTCACCGTCGCTGGCGGCAATGTCATTCTGTCGGGCACGAATGGTCCGGCGGACGGCACCTACTACGTGTTGACCAGCACGAATGTCGCGCTCGCGTTGACCAACTGGACGGCGCTGGCGACGAATCAGTTCAGCGGCACGGGCACGTTCAGTTTCACGAACGCGGTCAATGCCGGCGAGCCGCAGCGGTTTTACCTGCTCCAAGTGCCGTGATTAAACCTGGTGAGACGTCGTTTGTTTTCGTCAGAGAAGCCGCTGAGCCGGTTTTCCGCCCGGCTCAGCGGTGGTGAAGGCGAACAAACCCCAGCCCTGATTGCCTTAGAAAGAAAAAATGATTCCGAGAGCCAACAAACAGTCTTCCGTTCGCGCCGCCGCGTTTACCTTGATCGAACTGCTGGTGGTCATTGCCATCATCGCCATTCTGGCGGCGATGCTGCTGCCCGCGTTGTCCAAGGCAAAGCTGAAGGCGCAGCAGATCAATTGCGTCAGCAATCTCAAGCAGTTGACGCTTGCCGGGCAGATGTATGTCGAGGAGACGCGTCAATGGGTCGGGCCGGTCAGCGGCGATCCCACGTTGAGTGGCGGGGATTGGATGGCCGCGATGCTCGCCTACTATGGCAATGCCACCAACGTGCTTATCTGTCCCTCGGCGCCCAATCGCGGCAACCCATCCGGCGTCGTGAATCCGGCGGGCGCGGCGGACCTTGCGTGGCATTGGACACTTTCCAATCCGGCCTACACTTCCAGCTATGGCTTCAACAAGTGGCTGAATTCCACGCCGACGCTTGCGCTCGGGAACGGGCTCGCGCATCCCGCGTGGTCGTTCACCAGGGAAACCTCCGTGCAAAAGCCAACGCTCACGCCGGTCTTCATGGACAGCGTCTGGATCAACTTTGACCCGCTGGAGACGGATCAGCCTGCGCGCAATCTTTACACGGGCGACAATGGCCAAAAGGAGGGCATGCCGCGGGTGACGGTGGCCCGGCACGGGTCCGGCGCCGCCGGGGCGGCGCCACGTTCCGTGCTGCCCGGGCAGAAGTTGACCGGCTCAATCGCTATTGGGTTCACCGATGGCCATGCCGAGGTCGTCAAGCTGGAGTCGCTCTGGAGCCTTTACTGGCACGTGGACTGGCAGCCACCGGCCATCCGTCCCCCATGAGGCTTGTGGTATTGCGTCCGTCTTTGTTCGCACTGGCACTGGCTCTGGCGGTCTCTGGATTCGCTGGTCCGTTGCCGCCGCCGGTGCAGTCCGGCAGCGTCGTCAAGATGACCAACGCCAACGTGCGGCTCGATTACGATCTCAGCACGGGGCGGGCGAACTTTTACTGGCAGAACGCGCTCAAAATTTCAGGCTTTTATGCCGGCTACGATCTTTATACGAACGATGTTCACATCAGTTACCTCACCGGCACGGCTTACAGCAACCGCACCTGGACGGTGAGCGGCAACACGGTGGAATTCACGCTGACCAAGTCGGGCCTGCCCGTGCTGAAGCAGATGTTTATTCTCGACCAGGACAACAGTTTTTTGACGCGCCTGACCGTGAGTGGCAGCCAGGTGCAATCCCGCTGGATGGGGCCGGTGGTGATGGACATCGTCGGCGGCGTGGACCTTGGCAGCGCCAACGACAATCGCGCGCTGACGGTGCCGTTCGACAATGACTCGTTCACGTTCAGTTACAACGCCATGCCGATCAACAACACGAGCCTGAGTTACGAGGTGGCCGCGTTCTACGACAATGCGACCCGCGCCGGCCTCGTCGTCGGCTCGGTGACGCATGATACGTGGAAGACCGGCATCTATTTCCAGGGCGCGAACAACAAGCTGAACGTCCTGAATGTCTTTGGCGGCGTCACGTCGTCCGATACGCGGGATGTGATGGAACATGGCCTGGTGACCGGCGACACGATCAGTTCGCCGACGGCGTTCGTGGGCTTCGGTCCCGATTGGCGGATCACGATGGAGGCTTACGCCGATGCGAACGCCGCCGTCGCGCCCAAGCTGGCGTGGGACGGCGGCGTGCCGTTTGGCTGGAACAGTTGGTATGCCTATGGCACCAGCGTGAGCTATTCCAACGCGGCGGCGGTCGCAAACTTCATCAAGAGCGACCTGCAAACGAATCATTTTCACGATCGCGGAGTCGTCTATGTGAACCTGGATTCGTTCTGGGACAATCTGAGTGACCCGCAGTTGACGCAGTTTGTGAACCTTTGCCACGGCAACGGCCAGAAAGCCGGCATTTACTGGACGCCGTTCGTTTTCTGGGGCACGCCGGCGCAGGGCACCAACTGGCAGATGACCGGCACGTCCTACCAGTGGAGCGACGCCTACCTGCGGACGAAGACCGGCGCCCCGCAAATCTGGGATGGTGGTGTGGCCCTTGACCCGACGCATCCCGGCTGGCGGCAGCTGGCAAATTACTACCTCAACTATTTCAAGAGCCGCGGTTTCGACTATCTCAAGCTGGATTTCCTGACGCACGGGGCGATGGAGGGCGTGCATTACGACACCAACGTGCTCACGGGCATTCAGGCCTACAACCAGGGCATGGCGCATCTGGTGGCGTTGAACAACGGACGCATGTTCCTCAGTGAATCCATCGCACCGATCTTTCCGTATCAATACGCCCATGCGCGGCGCATTTACTGCGACACCGCGGCCTCCATCAGTGACACGATGAACACAATGCAAGCCGTCACCTATGGCTGGTGGATCAATGGGCGCCTGTATTCGTTCAATGACCCGGATTTGATGCGCTTCTCCGGCGTGACGGCGAACGAGAATCAAAGCCGCCTCATCAACTGCGCCGTGGCGGGAACGGTTTTCCTCAACAGCGATGATCTGGCTTCCCCGGCGGGACAAAGCCTGGCGCGGACCTGTTTGACCAACGCCAGCATCAACGAAGTGGCGCGTGCGGGCGTTTCGTTCCGGCCCGTCGAAGGAAACACGGGGACGGCTGCCGCCGACGTGTTTGTCCGGCAGGACGGCCCGACATGGTATGTCGCGGTGTTCAATTACTCGACCTCCAGCACGGTAAAAAATTTGAACCTCGCCCGCCTGGGGATTTCGAGCAGCTACACAGCTTTGGATTTGTGGAGCGGCGCGACCACTTCGGTCAGCGGTGCAACGTGGAACGTGAGTCTGGGCGCGCGGCAGTCGAAACTGTTCCGGCTTGGTTCCGGCAATACCAGCGCCTCCGGGCCAACCAATCTGGCGCTGGTGGTTGGGAACCCGGCCACCTTCACGACGATGGCCGCCGGCACGCCACCCTTCACTTACACGTGGAAGAGGAATGGCGTCACGCTCGCGGGCGCGGATGAAAATTCCATCACCGTTTCATCCGTGTCGCTAAACGATGCCGGCGTCTATTCGGTGATCGTCTCCGGTCCCGATGGCACCGTGACCAACAGCGCGACGCTGGTGCTGCAATCTCCGCCCAATCTGGCCGCGGCCATCGTGGCGGACAAGTTGACGTTGAACTGGCCGGTCGGCTACACCGGTTGGCGTCTCCAATGTCAAACCAACGCGCTGGACACGGGCTTGGGCGCCGGTTGGTGGGACGTGCCGGATGCAATCATGACGAACCATTGGACGATTCCACTCGACGCGCCGTCGGCCAGCGTCTTCTTCCGGCTGGTTCATCCATAGCAAACGCAATCCACTGCATGATCACCGCAACGCAAACTGAAACCTTCCAGGCGCGGGCCGACTACAACCTCGGCTACGTCTGGCTCATCTCCGTCGTCGCGGCGATGGGTGGACTCCTCTTCGGCTGGGACTGGGTCGTCATCGGCGGCGCGAAGCCGTTTTTTCAGCGCTACTTTCACCTCACGAGCGAAGTGCAAATCGGCTGGGCCAACAGTTGCGCGCTGCTGGGCTGTCTGGTGGGGGCGTTGGTGGCGGGCGCGCTCAGCGACAAGTTTGGCCGCCGGCGACTGCTGCTGATCGCGGCGTTGCTGTTTGCGGTGACTTCGCTCGGCAACGCGCTGGCGCACAACTTCACCATCTTCATCGCGTGGCGCATGCTCGGCGGTGTTGCCATCGGCCTCGCGTCAAATTTGTCGCCGATGTATATCGCCGAGGTCGCTCCGGCCCAGATGCGCGGCAAGCTGGTTGCCATCAATCAGCTCACCATCGTCGTCGGCATTCTGCTCGCGCAATACCTCAACTGGTTTCTTGTGCGGAATCTGCCGGCGGGCGCGACGGACGAGTTCATTCGCAACTCGTGGTTTGGCCAGCAGGGCTGGCGCTGGATGTTTGGACTCACGGCGGCGCCCGCGCTGTTGTTCCTGCTCGGCACCATCTTCGTGCCCGAAAGCCCGCGCTGGCTGGCCAAGTATGGCAAAACCGAACGCGCCCGTTCCGTGCTGACGAAGATCGGCGGTCCGCGTTACGCCGACGAAGCCATCGCCGACATCAAGTCCACGCTCGCCGGCGAGGAAATTCAGCATGTGCGCTTCGCCGACCTGCTCGAGCCCGGGATGCGCAAGGTGCTTGTGCTGGGCATCGTGCTCGCCGTGTTCCAACAGTGGTGCGGCATCAACGTCATCTTCAATTACGCCGAGGAAATCTTCCGCGCCGCCGGCTATGACATCTCGAGCGTGCTCAAGAACATTGCTTGGACCGGTTCGGTGAATCTGGCGTTCACGTTCGTGGCACTTGGTGTCGTGGATCGCGGTGGACGTCGCCCGCTCATGTTGCTCGGCGCGGCCGGCCTCGCCGCCATCTACGTCGCGATGGGCTTCTGTTACGCCAGCGGTGTCAAAGGTCTGCCGATGTTGTTGCTGGTGCTCGCCGCCATCGGTTGCTACGCAATGTCACTCGCGCCCGTGACGTGGGTGGTCATCTCGGAGATTTTTCCCAACCGCATTCGTGGGGCGGCGATGGCGGTGGCGGTGTCCTCGCTCTGGATCGCCTGTTTCATCCTCACTTACACATTCCCGATTTTGAACGCGAAGCTCGGCTCCGCTGGAACCTTCTGGCTCTACGCGGCGATCTGCGTCGCCGGATTTTTCTTCATCAAACTCAAACTGCCCGAGACCAAGGGCAAGACGCTGGAACAGATTGAGCGCGAGTTGGTGGATTAATTTGGGAGAATTTGATCGAATGAAAATGCCACACACAGAGGCCGGGGCGCGGGCGGTGAAAAGCAGTTCCCAGGCGGCGAGTTCTGTTCAAGTGCGGGTCGAGGAGCTGGTGCTTCCCACATATCTCCCCGCTGCGCCGGACAAGAACCCGATGTTTTTGGAGAAGCGGGTGTATCAGGGGAGCAGCGGGCGGGTGTATCCGCTGCCGTTCACGGACCGCATTGCGGAGAAACCGGTCGATCGCAAATGGCG
>DASTWL010000017.1 GCA_035765895.1 Verrucomicrobiia bacterium
CATGATGATGGCGACGTGCTGGGGCAGATTCGCCTTCGCTTCGGCGCTGAGGTGCGGAGTCGAACTCATGGGCGTTGAATCGTGAACGGTGAACGCTGCATCGAAATGGACAACGCGCGCGATGCGACGGTTCAACCAGGCACGATATAACGACTATAAAAACATCGTCTGCTCGCGGCCCGGACCGACGGACACGATGCTCAACCGCGCACCCGTCAGCTCGGCAATCGCCTTGAGATACGCTTTCACCGGCTTGGGCATCTTCGCCCAGCTGCGGATCTTGTCGAGCGGCTGCCGCCAGCCGTCAAACTCGGCGTAAACCGGTTCACAGCGGGCCAGCACCTCCACGTCGGTCGGCAGGTAGTCGTAGCGCTTCTTGCCGTCGCGATAGGCGATGCAAACTTTGATCGTTTCCAGCGTGTCGAGCCCATCCACGTTCGTCACGGCAAGGTCGTCGATGCCATTGACCATTTGCGCGTGACGCGTGGCAACGGCGTCAAACCAGCCGCAGCGCCGCGCGCGACCGGTCGTCGCGCCGAACTCGCGGCCGAGGCCGTGCAGGAGATCGGTAATTTCGGCATTCTCCGTCGGCAGTGGTCCCTCGCCCACGCGCGTGGTGTAGGCCTTCAGCACGCCCACAACGCGGTCAATCCGGTGCGGCGGCACACCGGACCCCGTGCAAGCCCCGCCCGCCGTGGTGTTCGAGGAAGTGACAAACGGATACGTGCCGTGATCAATGTCGAGGAACGTGCCCTGCGCCCCCTCAAACAGCATCGCCTCGCCGCGTTGCGCGCTGTGATGCAGCAACACGACCGTGTTGGCCACGAACGGTTTCAGGTAATCGCCTGCCTCGCGATAGGCGGCGTGAATTTCCTTGAACGAAAGCGGCTTCGCGCCCAGCGCCTTGAGCACCTCGTTGTTCTCCTTGATCCGCGCCTTGAGCTTCTCCTCGAAGCGCGCGGGATTCACGAGATCGCCCACGCGCAGACCGACGCGCGCCGCCTTGTCGCCATAGGCCGGACCAATGCCGCGCTTGGTGGTGCCGATCTTGTGCTTGCCCTTGAGCATTTCCCGCGCGCCGTCGAGTTCCCGATGATACGGCAGCACAAGATGCGCGGTTTCGCTGAGGAAAAGATTGTCACCGGTGACCTTCACCCCGAGTTTGCGCAATCCTTCGATCTCGGCCACGAGGCTGACCGGATCCACGACCACGCCGTTGGCGATGACGTTCTTCACGCCCTTGCGGAGGATGCCGGAGGGAATGATGTGAAGGACATACTTCTGGCCCTTGACGATGACCGTATGCCCGGCGTTGTTGCCGCCCTGCGAACGGACGACGACCTGCGCCTCATCAGTCAGCACGTCAATGATTTTGCCTTTGCCTTCATCGCCCCACTGGGCGCCAACGAGAATCGTGTTTGCCATAAATCGAAATAAAAAATCCCCGAACAGCAATCCGGGGCAAAGCGCATGGTCTTTGCGGGCAGAAGCTAGAAACTTTGCGCCCACCGGTCAACGCAGGATTCAGTTTCTGTGAAGTGACGCAGAAGATCGTCGGCAGTCACGCCGTCAGAAGGGCTTTGACTTGACGGACCACCGCGGGCAACGCCGCCGCCACCACCGGCGACAACGCCACGCTCATGGGCTGCAACTCGCCCACCGAAATGGTCACCAGGTCCAGCGGCGGCAACGGCCCCAGCAATGCGGCGGATTCAATCAAATCCTTCAACCCGATGTCATGCGCGCTCAACGATGGCGGGAAATCCCGGGCGTATTGGGGATGCAGCACCGAAACCGTGCCCGGCGGATGTCCGTCCGCCGCCGCATCAATCAGAATCAGCCGTTCGTAGTCACGCCAGCATCCCAGGAGGTGAAATCCTCCGGTGCCGCCATCCAGGAGATCGGCGTGCGCCGCCAGCCCGCAGGCTTTCAATCGCTGGATGGCATGCACGCCGACGCCCTCGTCCCCGAGCAGCACGTTACCAACCCCAAGCACCAGCACCCGGCGACGTGCCGGGTCCGGACTTGAAACGTCATTCGTCGGCTCTTCCGCCGTCGGCAGGCACAGTTCCATGGTTCAATGTGGCTTGGTTTCCTTCTCGATGAACTTCCAGCCACCGGCCATCGAGGAGATGCCGCCCCGTCCCTCCACGTAGTCGTGATAAAACGCCAGATAGACGTGGACGATGGTGAACAGGATGAAAAACCACATGAACAGGTGATGCCACTGGCGCACGGCAAAATCGCCGCCCATCAAGGGCACGACCCACTTGAAGAGCCGCGGCAGCCAGGCATCACTCATCGCGGCATAGAGCGCGAAACCCGTTGCCGACTGAAGCAGGAACGCCAGGAACGTGAGGAAGTAGGTGAACCCCGCCAGCGCGTTGTGCCCCACGGTTTCCACGGGCCGGCTGTCGGTTTGGAGCACGTCCACCTTCAGCACCTGCCTGATCTCGCGGAACTGCTTCTTCCGGTAGATGATGAAGTTCTTCCAGCTCGCATACTTGTTGCCCACGAAGCCCCAGTAGATGCGAAAGAGGAAGTTGAAGAAGAAGATGTAGGCCGCCACGAAATGCACGCAGCGGTTGACCCCGAACCAGTAGGAATACGACGCCTCGGACGCCTGTTGCACCGCCAGCGGCTGGCCGATCAAATAACCCGTCCCCGCCAGCACGACGACGCAGAGCGCGTTGAGCCAGTGGTAGAAACGGACCGGGATTTCCCACACGTAAACGCGGCCCAAAGTGGCTTTTTGCATGTGACCTCCTAGTTGAAGCAAATCCGGTGCAACGTGCGCCCCTGCGGATCGTGGAGATGCACCGCACACGCCAGGCACGGATCGAACGAGTGTATCGTGCGCAGCACTTCCAGTGGCAGTTCCGGATTCGCCACCGGGGTGCCGATGAGGGACGCCTCATACGCGGAACGCGCCCCCTTTCCATCGCGCGGGGAGGCATTCCACGTGGTGGGCACCACGAGCTGGTAATTCGCGATTTTCTGGTTCTGGATCACGATCCAGTGGGCGAGTGCGCCGCGCGGCGCCTCGCTCAGGCCCACGCCCTTCGCCTCAGCCGGCCAGAGCGCGGGATTCCACTTCTCGCCGTTGTGCAGGCGCGAATCGCCATTCCTGATGTTCGCCAGCAACTGGCCGTAGAACTCCTGCGCCCACTGTGAAATGAGAACGGTCTCCAGACCGCGCGCCGCCGTGCGGCCCAGCGTGGAAAAGAGCGCCGTCAGCGGCACGTCCAGTTTCTTGAGCGCCGTATCCACCACTTCCTTGATGTCCGCCCGGCCCGAGGCGTAACCCACCAGCAGGCGCGCCAGCGGTCCCACTTCCATCGGGTGCCCCTTCCAACGCGGCGTCTTGAGCCAGCTGTATTTGCCTTCAACGTTCAACTGCTCGTAGGGCGGCTGCGGCCCGGTGTAGTTGAACTTCGTCTCGCCCTCCCACGGATGCTTCGCCGCGCTGCCGGCATATTCATACCAGGAATGCGCAATCTCCTCCTGCACCTGCTGGACGTCGTGGCCGTCCACGTCGTGCACCCGGCTCAGGTCGCGGCCCAGAATCGCACCGCGCGGGAACTTGAATTTGCCCGGGTCACCAAAGCCGTGCGTCGGCAGGTCGCCGTAAACGAGATAATTCTCCAGCCCGCCGCCGACCGCGCCCCAGTCCTTGTAGAACGAAGCGATGGCCATGAGATCCGGAATGTAAACCTGCTCGACAAACGTCTTCGCGTCCGCCAGCAACCGCCCGACCAGCGCGAGCCGTTCGGCATTGATGGCGTTGGCGTCGTCGATGTTCAGGGCACACGGCGCCCCGCCCACGAGGTAGTTGGGATGCGGATTCTTCCCGCCGAAGACCGTGTGCACCTTCACAATCTCCTTCTGCCATTCAAGCGCTTCGAGGTAGTGCGCCACCCCGAGCAGATTCACCTCTGCCGGCAGTTTCATCGCCGGGTGGCCCCAATAGCCGTTGGCAAAGATGCCGAGCTGGCCGCTCGCCACGAACTTCTGCACCCGTTGCTGCACGTCGGAAAAATACCCGGGCGAACTCTTCGGCCAGTTCGAGATGCTTTTCGCCAGGTCCGCGGTCCTGGCGGGATCGGCCTTGAGCGTGGCCACCACGTCCACCCAGTCCAGCGCGTGCAGATGATAGAAGTGCACCACGTGGTCCTGCATGTATTGCGCGCAGAACATGAGATTGCGCACGAGTTCGGCGTTCGGCGGAATGACGATCCCAAGCGCGTCCTCCACCGCCCGCACCGACGCCAGCGCATGCACGGTCGTGCAGACGCCACAGACCCGTTCGACAAACGCCCACGCATCGCGCGGATCACGCCCCTTGAGGATGATCTCCAGCCCGCGCACCATTGTGCCCGCGCTGTAGGCGTCCACCACCCGGCCGTCTTTCACCTCCACTTCGATGCGCAGGTGGCCCTCGATGCGGGTGACGGGATCAATGACAATGCGTTTGCCGGCCATATCACACTCCTCCTTGTTCTTCGCGACCGTCGCGGATCTCGTCGCTGGTTTTAATTTCCTCCTGGATCAGATGCCGTTTGCGCAGGTTCGTCGAGATGGCGTGCACCGCCACGCCTGCCAGCGTCACGCCCGCCGCCACCGTGCCCACCTTGTCCGCCGTCGTCTCGATGCCGAAACCAGGAAACGACGGCAGATGCTGGTAAAATGGGCCGTTGTCCCAGAACTGCGCCTCGCTGCACCCGATGCACCCGTGCCCGGACTGGATCGGGAAACTCACGCCGCCGTTCCAGCGCATCACGCCGCAAGCGTTGTAGGTCACCGGACCGCGGCAGCCCATCTTGTAAAGGCAGTAGCCGCGTTTGGCATTTTCATCGTCCCACGAATTCACGAACAAACCGGCATCGTAGTTTGGCCGGCGATAACAGGTGTCATGCACCCGGCGCGAATAAAAGGCCTTCGGCCGCCCGAGGCCGTCGAGCTGCGGGATGCGGTCGAACGCCAGCAGATGCACGATGGTGCCCGTCATGACCTCCGCAATCGGCGGGCAGCCCGGCACGTTGATCATCGGCACGCCGCTGACAATGTCCTTGATGGGCTTGGCCTGCGTGGGATTCGGGTGGGCGCCCTGCACGCACCCGTTGCACGCGCAACTGCCCCAGTTGATCACCGCCTTCGCGCCCGCCGCCGCCTCCTGCACGATGTCGAGCGCCGTCCGCCCGGCAATGCAGCAATACGCCCCGTTCGCCCCCGTCGGCACGGAACCTTCCACCAGCATGAGATACTCGCCGCGGTGGCTTTTCATCGTGTCGTGCAACGCCGCCTCGGCCTGATGCCCCGCCGCCGCCTGCAGCGTCTCCGTGTAATCGAGCGAGATCTTGTCCAGGACCAGGTCCGCCACCGTCGGATGGGACGAGCGGATGAACGACTCCGAACAGCAGGTGCACTCCTGGAAATGGAACCACACCACGGGCAGGCGCGGTTTCGTTTCGAGGGCTTTGATCACCTCGCCGACGGAGCTGTTGGACAGTCCGAGCAGGGCCGTCAGCCAGGCGCACGCGCCGAGAAAATCCCGACGGGAAACACCTTTGGACTGGGCCTGCTCCCAAATGGTAGGACGAGTTTGGGGCTTCATAGGTTTGACACGCCGTCGCGTTGACACCTCTTGGGGACAACGCGATTTAGCTACCATCAGCAAATATTGTCAATTAGCCGCACAAAGTTTGCACATCTACTAATCAGGCGAACAGCATCGCTAACACCGCCCGCCGGGCGACGACGCCAAACAGCTCCGCCTCAGGACAGGTCGCGCGCCGATGAATTAAGTTCGACACGCTCGGCGCATATCCGGAAAATTGCCGCATGGCGCTGCCCGCCGACTACCACATGCACACGCCGCTGTGTCGCCACGCGACCGGCGCCCCGACCGCTTACGCCGCGCAGGCCGTTCGCCTTGGCTTCACGGAAATCGGTTTCTCCGACCATTCGCCCATGTTGGAGGACGACTTTGATGACTGGCGCATGCGCAACGACCAGCTTGACGAGTATGTCGCGCAAGTGCGCCTGGCCCAACGCGAGCATCCGCAGCTCACCATCCGGCTCGCGCTCGAAGTGGATTTCCTGCCCGACCGCGTGGAGTGGATTCGCGAACTCGCCGTGCGGCACCCGTGGGATTACCTGATCGGCTCGGTCCATTACGTCTCCGGCGGCTGGGACATTGACAGCCCGTTCAAGCGCGAACTCTGGGAGAAATCGGACGTGGATGCCGTCTGGGCCGAATACTTCGACCGGCTGACGCAGGCGGCGGCATCGGGTCTGTTTGAAATCATCGGTCACACGGACCTGCCGAAGAAGTTTGGCCACCTGCCCCGGCGCGACATGACACCGCTCGTGGGCCAATTCCTCGACGCCTGCCGGGCCACCGACACCGCCATCGAACTGAACACCGCCGGGTTGCGCAAAGATTGCCGTGAGATTTACCCGAGCCGCGCCATCCTCGAACAGGCCCGTGCGAAGGGCGTCGCCATCACGTTTGGTTCGGACGCGCACGCGCCCGAGGAAGTGGGTGCGGACTTCGCGGCGGCCATCCGGCTTGCCCGGGAAACCGGCTTCACGCACAGCCGCCGGTTTGCCGGGCGGAAAATGACCGAAGTGGCACTCGGCCGATGACGAAATCGCGGGTGAACGAGTTGAGGCGGGGGGACCATCCCATCCGCTAAATCTCCACCGGCTCCTCCGCGGGTGCGGGCCGGCGTTGCATGCGCAACCGTCCCACGCGCATGCCATCCATTTCCTCCACCCGCAGTTCACAGCGGCCGAGCGCAAGCGTGTCGCCGATTTTGGGAAAGCCGCCCAGCCGCTCGGTCACCAGTCCGTTGACGGTGGTCAAGTCCCGCGTGGCCAGGGATTCGCCGACGATCTCCTCGAGTTCGTGCAGCGGCAGCGCGCCGGATACCTCCCAGGCGTTCTCGCCCAGCCGCACCAGCAATGGCTTTTCCTGGTCGAACTCGTCCTGAATCTGGCCGACGAGTTCCTCCAGGATGTTTTCCAGCGTGAGCAGCCCCAGCGTGCCGCCGTATTCATCCACCACCATTGCCATGTGCAGCTTGCGCTCCAGCAGCAGTTGCAACACGCGCTCCAGCCGGGCCGTCTCGGGCACGTAAACCAGTTTGCGGGCCACCGGCAACAGCTCCGCCCCACTCCGCGCCCTAAGGCGCATGGTGAACAAATCCTTGAAGTGCACCACGCCGAGCAGCCGGTCCACGTCGCCGCCCTCGGCCAGCGGGAAGCGCGAGTAGCGCGATTTCTCGGCCACGTCCAGGCATTCACTCATGCTGGCCTCGGTGCTGAGGGCGACGATTTCCTGCCGCGGCCGCATCACTTCCCGGCTGACGCGCCGGCGCAGGTCGAGCGCGTTCAGCACAATGTCACGCCCCAGCGTGGTCGCCCCGGCCTGCTTCTGGGCGGTCGAAATCAGCAGGCGCAATTCCTCATCGGAGTGGGCCGCGTCCAGCTCGGAGATGGGCTGAATGCCGAGCAGGCCGAGAAACCACTGCGCCAGATGGTTGAGCCCCCAGATGAACGGAAAGGTGAGCCGGTAAAACCAGTGCAGCGGCTGCGCCACCACGAGCGCCGTGCCCAGCGTCTTGCGGATCGCCATCGCCTTCGGCACCAGTTCGCCCACGACGATCAACAAAATCGTGCTGACGAGAAAGCCCACAATCAGTTCGGTCGTGCTGCGGACGGTTTCCGACTGGACGCGCAGCAGGTCGAACAGGGGGGCAAGGATGGATTTGAAGGCGGGCTTGACGACGGCCCCGGTGGCCATGCCGGCCAGGGTGATGCCCAACTGGGTGGCGCTGACGCATGCCTCCACGTTGCGCACGATGGCGCGCGCGATTTTCGCCCGGCGATGCCCTTTCACAACCAGGGCCTCGAGCTGGGTGTCGCGCAGCCGGATGAAGGCAAATTCCGCCGCCACAAAAAAAGCGTTCATCAGCACGAGCGCGAACACCCCGAGCAACTTGAGTCCGTTTTCGATGAACAGATCCCAGTTCATCAGAGCCGCACCTCCCCGAACACCATGCTCATGATGTCCTGCATCGACACGATGCCCACCTCACGGTTGTCGCGCATGACGATGGCCAGCATCTGCCCCGCCCGCCGCATCCGCCGCAACGCGTCTTCGATGCGAAGGGTTTCTTCGAGATACACCGCCGGCTGGATGAATTCCGCCACGGCCTGTTCCGGCTTGAGATCGGCGCGGTAAATCAGCTCGTCCAAATCCACCAGTCCGACGATGCGGCGCTGCGTGTCGCGCAGGTCCCAGACCGGGAAACGCGTGCGTTTGCGTTCGCGGCACAACGTGAAGAACTCGCCGATGGTCGTCCGGGCCGTGACGGTGACCGCGACGGCAATCGGCGTCGTCACCGCCTGCAACGTCAGGGTTTGGAGGTCGAGCACGCGGTTGATCATGGCGCGCTCCTCGCTGGTGAAATCTTGGGCGCTGTCCTGCATCACCTGCCGGAATTCCTCCCGGTTGCCGAACAACTGGCCGCGGAAAACCTTGCCGCCGCGCCAGCGCAGCAACAGGGCGGAGCCCCATTCCACCAGCGCCACCAACGGCCGCAGCGCCAGGTGCAGGAAGCGGAAAGGCCGGGCCAGCGCGAGACACAGGCGGTTGGGCATGGCGCGGAACAGCATCTTGGGCAGCAAATCGAGCAGCGCGTAAAAGAGAAACACCGCACCGAGAAACGCCGCCCCAAAGGCCACGCGATTCTCCGGCAGCGCGGCGTGCAGCCGGGCGAACAACGTGCCCAGCAAAAAGAAGTTCACCACCGTGTTGCCCACGAAGATGGTCCACAGGAAGTTTTCCGGATTCTCGAGCCACTGTTGCAGCAGCCGCGCAGACGCCTGGCCCGCCCGGGCCTGCTGGCGGATGCGGAGCCGGCTCAGCGCAAACACGCCCGCCTCCATGCCCGACAGCATGAACGACAACAGCGCCGAAATCAGCAGCAACAACCAGTTGATGAGTTCGTCGTGCATCTATTTGACCCGTTCGACCAGCAACTCCCGCACGCGCCGCTCGTCCGTGACGTGCGCGGTCAGCCGCAACCCGCGGAACACGGCGGATTCACCCGGAGCCGGCACCGCTTCGACCAGACGCACCAGCAGCCCACCCATGGTTTCAATGCCCGCCACGTCGCCGAGTTCGGGATACTCGCGCCGAAAATCATCCAGCCGGGTCGCCCCGCTGACGCGCCAGCGTTTCTCGTCGAGTTTGACGACCCGCACACCGGCTTCGGAGTGGCGCCGCATCCGCCCCACCACCTCCTCTAAAATATCCTCGATAGTCACCAGACCGGCCGTGCCGCCGAATTCATCCAGCACAATCGCCATGCCGCGTTGCTGCCGCTGCAGGCTCTTGAGCAATTGCAGCAGGTTCATGGACTGTGGCACAAACGAAGGGAACTCGATGACTTCCGCCAGGTCCACCCCGGGTTCCAGCAGCAGGGCGCGCGTGTTCAACACCCCCACAATGGTGTCGGGCGTTTCGTCATAAATGGGAAGCCGGCGATGTCGATACCGGCGGGCGGCGATGATCATCTCCTCGATGGAAAGATCGTCGGGAATGCACGAAATCGTCGAACGCGGCTTCATCACGTCGCGCACGGTGTGCCGGTCGAGGCTGATGATCTGGAGGATGATTTCCTTTTCCGACGCGTCGAGCGCGCCCTGTTGAAAAGCCAGTTCCAGCAGTTCCTGGTAATCCGCATCGGTCAGGACCGGCTGCGGTTTGACCCCGCCGGGAATGACCAACCGCAAAATGGCCGCGTTCATCGTTTGCGCCACCAGTCGGAGCGGCAGGGTGGCCGCGTGGAAGAAGGACAACGGCACCGCGACACGCAACGACCAGCGATCTGGCCGCCGCACCGCCAGCGTCTTGGGCAGCACCTCACAGAAAAAGACCAGCACCACGAACATGCCCGCCACGGTCACCGCCAGCGGCCAGCGCCCGCTGAAGGCCATCCACAGGCCGAAGCCGAGCATGCCTGCCATGGCGAAGGTGTTGCCGAAGACCATCGTGGCCAGCAGATCCTGCGGCCGGGCCAGCAACCGCCCGACCACCGCTGCGCGGCCGCTGTCTGCCTGGTTGAGCTGACGCAATTGAAGCTTGCCGAGCGAGAACAGCGCCGTCTCCGCCAGCGCGAAGAACAAGCTGGCCGCCGCCGAAACCAGCATGGCCCCCAGGGCCAGTGATTGCGCAAACTCCATGGGCAAATTATGGCCGCGCAAACGAAAGGGAAAAAGGAGAAAGGCAGGACGGAAGTATTAATCTCATGAACGACCCGTTTTCCGGGTGCTGAGTATGTCCATTATTGCGAAGAATAAGGGCTTTACACAATTATCTGGGCCTCACCCGGTTTGATGGACACCTTGGGGGCGGTGCGCTAACAGAAAGCGCACATGAACAAGCTCAAGACTGCTGAACCCAAGCACACGACTGCGGCGACGCCGGTGCCACAAGCCAAACGCTACGATGACGCCTT
>DASTWL010000018.1 GCA_035765895.1 Verrucomicrobiia bacterium
TGGCCGCGAGTTCCTGGAGTCCCGCGGGGTCGGTGGCCTTGCGGGCGAGAATGTGATCCTTCGGAATGGGCTTGAGCGACTCTGCGGCAAACGTCAGGGCCATCGTGTGGCCGGGTTTGCCGGGAAAATCGATCGTAAATTTCGCAAACACGGGGTCCACCGACTTGATCTGGCCGAACCCCCAACTTTTGTGCTGGCAGTAGCCGCTTTCGACGAGCTTGACGAGCGCCTCAACATGACGTCCCTCAATCTTCCCGGCGGCGGCCATTTTCTCGAATTCTTCGCGCATGGAGCCGCATCTTAGGCTCGCCACCGCCGCCGGAAAAGCATTTATTCAGTCCGTGTTGAGTGACAATCCGAGACAAATTGCCGCCCGGGTTTTGATCGAACGCCTGTCCAAAGGCGGCTTCGTCGAAAAGCATCTGGACCGCGCCCTGGCGCGCGCCCGGCTGCATCCCGAGGACCGTGGCCTTTGCCAGGAGCTGGTTTATGGCTGCGTCCGTTGGCAGGGCGCGCTCGACTGGCTGATTCACCGCCAGACGCAGGGCCGCGAGCAGAAGCCTTTCGTGCAAATTCTCTTGCGGCTCGGTCTCTACCAGATTTTCTGGCTCGACCGCATCCCGCCGCACGCGGCCGTCCATGCGACCGTCGAGGCCGCCAAGGCGCTGCGCTACGCCGATCACGCAGGTTTCATCAACGCCGTGCTTCGCACCGCGTTGCGCGACGACAATGTGATCCGCCGCGAACTGGCCGGGTTGAAGACCAGCAACCCCGCGGCCGGTTATTCGCATCCCGAATGGCTGGTGGCGCGCTGGCAGGAACGCTACGGCATGGAGCAAACCTTGAAACTGCTGGAATGGAACAACACGCCCGCGAAGGTTTTTGCCCGCGTCAACACGCTCAAGGTGGAGCCCGGCAAGCTGCTCGAATTCTGGCGCAGCGACAACGTGGGCTACAACTTCGTCTTCAAGGACTGGCTGGAGGAAAACCTGGTGTTCGAGTTCAAATCGCATCCGCCCATTGAGGAGATGCGCAGCTTCAAAAACGGCTTCTTCTACGTGCAGGACCCCAGCACGCTTTTTGCCGTGGACCTGCTTGCGCCCAAGCCGGGCGAGCGCATTCTCGACCTCTGCGCCGCGCCGGGCGGCAAGACGACCTACATTGCGCAGCGCATGAAGAACGAGGGCAAACTGGTGGCCACCGACAGTTCGCCCGAGCGTCTGGAGTTGCTGAAAGAAAACTGCGAACGCCTCGGCGTGACCTGCGTGGAGATTGTCCCGCCACCGAGTATCAACCCTCAACTGTCAACGCCCTTCGACCGCGTGCTCGTGGACGCGCCGTGCTCCAACACCGGCGTCCTGCGCCGGCGCGTCGATCTCCGCTGGCGCACGAAGCCCGAGGAACTCGAACGCCTGCGCAAGGAACAGCTCGAACTCCTCCGCCGTGCGGCGACCTTGGTGAAGCCCGGCGGCGTGCTCGTTTACAGCACGTGCAGTCTCGAGCCCGAGGAGAACGCCGGCGTGGTCGAGGCCTTTCTGAAAGCCCAGCCCGCGTTCACCCTCGATGAATCCGGCGACTTGCTGCCGATGCGGGACGGTTTTGACGGCGCGTATGCGGCGAGGTTGGTGCAGAAGGCATAGCGCCCCGCTCACATCCAATTCCACCACTCCTCGAAATCCTGCCGTTCGCGGGCGACGCGCAGGCCGCGTTCGTCATGCCACAGCACCGCTGCGTGGCCGTGCGAAAAGCGCGTCTCCCAGGGAATGTGATATGCACCGGCTTCCAGCCACACCAGCCGGTCGCCCGGGCGAATGGCGCGCGGCAACGGCCGCAGCGCGAGTTGATCGAACGCCATGCAGGTCGGACCGTAAACGGCCGTCAGCCGGCGCGGACCACGCCGCTCCGGGAGCGTGAGCAGTTCATGCTGTTCCCAGTTGGAAACGAGCGCGTTCAACGTGCGTCCGCCGTCGCAGATGAGCTGCCGCCCGCCGCGCCGCTCCTTCACGTCCAGCACCGTCATCACCAGGACGCCGCTGCCCGCGCTGATGAAGCGCCCGTTCTCCAGCCAGAGTTCGCGCAGATCGGGAAAAAGTTTGGCCGAGCGGGCCAGCGTCGCGGCGAATTCTGACAACCCGGCCGCTCCACGCCAGCCGACGTCATACGCCTGCCCGTCCCGCGACCGCGTGTGTCGCGGCGGCAGACCGCCCCCGACGTCGAGGAACTTCGGGCTGACGCGCGCCGCACGGCAAACCGCCGCTACTTCCGCAATCGCGCGCTCGTAAACGGCCGGTGACGCCACATTGGTGCGCAGATGAAAATGGACCGTCTCGGGCTCGACGTCCGCGCGCCGCAATTGCTTGAACGCCTTCGTCACTTCGTCCGGTGTAAAGCCAAACTGAGTCGGCCATTCCGGGTTCTCCGGGTCAAATTCCTCACGCGTGCAAATCCGCACGCCGACGCGCCAGTTCAATCGCTTCGCCAGTGGCAGCAACGCCTTGATTTCGGCGGCGGAATCGAAGTTCACGGACAATCCGCGCAACGGCAGCCGCGGCAGCCAATGATGCTTGGCCGGACCGTTCACCAGGATGCGTCCGGGCGTGAAGCCTTCGGTCAGCGCCGCGCGCAATTCAAATTCGCTCACCACCTCGATGTCGCCGCCGCGCCCGCGCCACCAGCGGAGCAGGGGGCGGAGGGGCTGGGTTTTGCAGGAAAGCCAGTGGCGAACCAGCGGGAACGCGGAATGCGGAGTGCGGAGTGCGGAACTGAAACCAGCGTCCATAAACGCCGCCTCCAGCTCGGTGATTCGCTCGGCGACGGGTTGCGCCGAGAAAACGTAAAGCGGCGTGGTGCCGGAAAGATGAAGCGCCTCGCGAACGAGGCGCTGCCAGAAGCGGAGAGTTTCGGGTGGGTGACCGAAATTCAATGCGGCCGGCTGGCGCGACGCGGCGCTCACATGCCCATGATCGAGTAGCCGCTGTCCACGTAAATCACCTGGCCGGTGATCGCCGCTGCGCCGTTGCTGGCGAGGAAGGTGCCGGTGGCGCCGAGTTCCTCGGGCACGAGGTTGCGTTTGAGCGGCGAGTGGGCTTCGTAGTGCTTGAGCATTTCAGTGAAGCCCGCAATGCCACGCGCCGCGAGCGTGTTCACGGGGCCGGCGCTGATGCAGTTCACGCGGATTTTCTTCGGACCCAAATCATACGCGAGGTAGCGCGTGCTGGCCTCGAGCGAAGCCTTGGCCACGCCCATCACGTTGTAGTGCGGCACGACCTTCTCGGCGCCGTAATAGCTCATGGCCACGATGCTGCCACCGTCCGTCATCAGCGGCGCCGCCCCGCGGGCGAGCGCGACGAGCGAGTAGGCGCTGACGTCGTGGGCAATGCGATACGCTTCGCGGCTGGTGTTGATGAATTCGCCTTCCAGCGCGTCCTTGGGCGCGAAGGCCACGGCGTGCAGGAGCAGGTGCAACTTGCCAAACTTCTGGCCAACCTCGGCAAAGACGCGGGCGATGTCCTCATCCTTGGTCACGTCGCAGGGCAGGATGAGCGTGTCGGCGCCGAACGTGCCGGCAAGTTCCTCCACGTTGTCCTTGAGGCGCTCGCCCTGGTAGGTAAACGCGAGTTTCGCGCCTTCCCTGGCCCAGGCCTGCGCGATGGCCCAGGCGATGGAGCGTTTGTTGGCGACGCCGAAAACAATGCCGAGTTTGCCGTCGAGTAATCCCATAAACGTATTCGTTAAGTTCACGGCAGGATGTCGCCAACGTCGCCCGCCGCGCAAGGCCGAATACAGGGACGAACAGCGGGCGTCGGGCGGCGAAATGGATGTTGCCAAGAATTTGCGGCCTCGCGCAGAATCCGGGCGTGCATTTCCGGGACAAATGGATTGCTTGGGACGAATTGCCGCGCTGGCGGGAGGCATTCCGCGAGACCGGCCGCCGCCTGGTCGTCACCAACGGCTGCTTCGACCTGCTGCATCTGGGGCACGTGACCTATCTGGAATCCGCCCGCAATCAAGGTGACGCGCTGCTGGTGGGGGTGACGGGAGATGCCGGGGTGCTTGCCTTGAAGGGGGAAGGACGCCCCATCAATTGCGAAACGGATCGCGCGTTGGTGCTGGCCGCCTTGGAAAGTGTCAGCGCAGTTTGCGTTTTCCCCGATCAGACAGCGATGCGCTTTCTGGATCAAGTCCGGCCTGACATCTACGTCAAGGGCGGAGATTACACCATTGATACCATCAACCAGGATGAGCGGCGATTTGTTGAGTCGATGGGTGGCCGCGTGGTGATTTTGGCCAACGTTCCCGGGAAGTCCACCAGCGCCATGCTGGCAAAAATTGCCCGGCTCTGAACACGCCGTTCCCCGAACACTGTGCCAGCCCATTTCCCCAGGAAGATTCTCGTGATTGCCCTTGCTGGAATTGGGGATGCGCTCATTGCCACGCCACTAATGCGCGAACTCCGCTCGTGTTTTCCGGACGCGGTGATTGACGCGCTGGTGTTCTGGGCCGGCTCGCGTGATCTGCTGGCGGGCAATCCCCACCTGCGCCGCGTGCAGCAATGCAATTCCTTCGAAGTTGGCGCAGCGGCATTTCTCAAGTTCATATCCGGTCTTCGCGGGGAGCGCTACGACGTCTCGATCAACACTCATCCGCAGAGCAAGATCGAATACCGCATCGTCGCCCGCATCATCGGCGCAACGTGGCGGCTGAGCCACACCTACGACAACTCCACGTTTCTTGACGATTTGTTCATCACGCACAGCCTGCCGCAGGACTACTCAATCCACTCCGCGGACAATAATCTCCGGCTCCTTTCGTTGCTCGGCAGAGAGGTAAAGCCGAAGGAGCGCGCGTATGAATTATTCCTGACGCCGGAGGAAGTTGCGGCTGCGCAGCGCGTTGCCGAAGAGCACAAGCTGGCCGGCCGGCGTGTGGTGGGCATTCACGTTGGCTCCGGCCGAACCAAGAACCTGCGGATGAAGCGCTGGCCGTTGGAGCATTACATCAATCTCATCCAAAAGCTCACCGCCAGCCGGCCCGAAGTGACCGTGCTGCTGTTTGGCGGCCCGGAGGAAACGGAGGACAACGCACGCATTCTTGCCGCCGCCGCACATGCGAACCTTGTTGCGCCCAGGACGCGCAGCATCCGGGAAGCAGCCGCCTTGATGAAACATTGCGAGGTGTTTCTCAGCGTGGACAACGCGATGATGCACTTTGCCGCCGCGATGAAGGTTCCCAAACAGATAGTTATCGAATCCATGGCGTTCGGCCCGACGCTGGAACCCTACGGACGTCCCTACAAGCTGGTGGTCAATCCCGCCGTGCATGGGCGGAATCTGGATTACTATCGCTACGACGGCAAAGGCATCCGCGGATCAGAAAATGAACTTCGCAAAATCATGGAAGCGGTCACTGTCGATTCGGTTTTCAGGGCCCTTGCCCAGGCGCTGGAGGGGCAGGGGCCATGGCTCGGGGGGTGACCCTCAATCTGTTTGCCAAGGCTCCGTTGCCACTCCGGACGGGATGGTGTTCAATGGGCGACGCAGTGATGAACGCTTGCTGGCACTTTATTGAAGACTCTTCGTCACGCTGCTGTGCAGTTGTGACTGAGTTGCCCTGCCGGGTGAAACAGGGCGTGCCGTCGCGGGGGTGGCCAAGCGGCAAAGCCGGCGGTAAACTGGGCACGATGACAACTCTTTGGATTAAGTCCGCACATGACTGATTACCAACTCATGAACGCCGAGCACCCGCCCAAGGTCAGCATCATCATTCCTGTTTTGAATGCGGGCGGCATATTGGAAAACTGCCTCCGGTCCATTCGCGGCCAGGATTATCCTTCAGCTGCGATCGAGCTGCTGGTGGCGGATGGCCGGTCGGCTGACAATACGCGGGAGATGGCACAATCATACGGGGCGAGACTTCTGGATAATCCCCTCCGAATTGCCGAACAGGGCAAGCGCATCGCACTGGCTGCGGCTTCCGGCGATTTTATCGCCTTCATGGATGCGGACAATGAACTTTCGCATCCGGATTTTTTGCGGCTGGCGGTTGAGGCCCTGCAAGCCAACCCCCAGGCTTTGGGTGTGGAGAGCTATTACCCCGCGTCACCGAGGATGGGCAGTTTCTGTAATTATCTGAACAAAACACTCCACATTGGCGACCCGATTTCCTGGTTGATGAGCGTGAACCCGGTGTTCTTGGGCAAAACGGGCAAGATCGAGCGATGGGGATTTCCGGGTGAGCGATACGCCTATCCCTTGGGGGCAAATGGATTCATCTACCGGCGGGGAGATCTTGAATCGGTTGGCGCATCGGAGAGCTTCGAAGACACCCAAGTGGCATTGAAGCTGGTTCTGGCCGGCAAACGAGAATGGCTGCGAATCGAGAACCGCGGTGTGCATCACTATCTGGTCAAGGGTTTGGTGGATTTTATCCGCAAACGGCGTCGGCAAGCCTACCATCATCTCAGTCTTCGCTCGCGGTCCCCCCTGAGTTGGACAGCGCAGAAACCGCAGGCCACGCCGTTGATGGCCTGTTTGTATTGCGCCACGTTGATCGGGCCGATTTATCATACGCTTCGGGGGCTGCTGGTGACCCGGGATGTTCGTTGGTTGTGGCATCCGATCGCCTGTCTCGCCTCCCTGGTGGGACTGTCGTGGGGGGTGCTGACCTATCTTCAAAGCCCCAAGACGGCTGATGCCGAGGCACGCTTGCAACCGACGCAGGTGTTGAAGCGCTCTTAAAGCGCAAAGGGACCGGGCAGGGGTTGATCCACAAACGCATCCAACCGGCCTTGGAAGGTGCGCAGAAAATAGCGCCATGAGGGGTGGCGCAATGTTCGGCGGAAAATCTCCCTGTCTGACCAGCGGCGAATTTTCCGGCTGACTTCCCGTTGGCGCATTAATTTTCGCAAGCGCGCCAGCACAAATTCCACCGCGCGCACATGCGACCGGGCCAGCAACCACTTGCCCGTGAGAACCGCGCCAGCCAGGCTGCTGCCAAAAACCAGCAGATAACAGGGCATCAACCAGCAGAGGGTGGGGGGTTGCAGGTTGGCTGCCAGACTGAACAGTTGATTGCGCAAAAAGTGATCCATGACGAACGCCCGGCTTTGGGAACTGGTCGAGGTGGCCCCCATCAAATGTTTGATGGCCGTTGAACCGACGTAGTGTGTTTCGATGCCGGCCAGCCACGCCCGATGGCATAGATCGGTCTCCTCATAGTAGCAGAAATACTCTTCATCGAACAAGTAGCCACCCGCCTGCTGAATCACATCCCGACGCAGAAGCAGACAGGCTCCCTTCGCGCTGAATACGGGATAGCTGATGTGATATTTGCCGGAATCCGGCTTCAAGAAGCCATAGTGATACATGAAGCCGAAGCGCGTCATAAAGGATCCGCAACTGTCCAGGCGGTTTCCGTGGTTGGGCAACAGCATGCGGGGCTGCACCAGACCGGCTTCGGGGTGCTTTTCCAGATGGTCGCAAAGCACCTGCAAAAAGTCCGGGGTGACAATGGTGTCGCTGTTCAAGAGAAGAATCAGATCACCCGTGCAATGGGGAAGCCCGAGATTGTTGCCACCCGCAAAACCACGATTTGTTTGGCTGACCACACATTTCACCCACGGATACTCCTTCAACACTTCCAATGAATCGTCCTTGGATGCGTTGTCCACCACGATGACCTCAAAGCTGGGTTTTGTGATCTGGCGCACCGAGTCCAGACAAGGGCGCAAGAGAGAGGCGCCGTTGTAGTTTACGATCAAGATCGAAACGAAAGGCGCTGGTCTTGTTTCGCAAGGCGGTTGTGCGGTCATTGTGCGTATCAATTACCAAAGTGTAGTCTCTGGCGCAGCTTGAAAGCGGCGCTTCGGACAGGTCTTGCGGCGGCAATGCCGGTGCCGGCTGAAAGGGCTCCGCGTGGAGGTCCGGGCTCTTTCAGACTCTTTCAGGAGCTTGCTTGACCCCCGCCCGGCGCACTGCTGGAATGCCTTTATGCTCGCTGCGCATGCCAAAAGTTCACGATTTGACGATGATCCTTCCGGAGCGGGACAGGCTCTGCAGATCAGTGTCATTATTCTGAACTACAATGGCGCGCCATGGTTGAAACGCTGCCTTGAGTCGCTACACGGGCAAACGATCTTCACGGAGATCGAAGTGATCGTTGCCGACAACAACTCGCCGGATGCCTCGGCGCAACTGGCCGCGGAATTGATGAGCGGATGGAGCAACGGACGGGTGGTTCAGAATGGTGCCAATCTGGGTTTTTGCGAGGGCAACAACCGGGGCGCGGCTCACGCGCAGGGGCGGTGGTTGTTCTTCTTGAACAACGATACTTGGTTGGAGCCTGAGTGTCTGGAGACGCTGCTGGCTGCAGCAATGGAAGCGGGTGTGGAAGCGGCCACGCCGCTGATGCTGAATTACGAGGATGATTCGGTTCAATCTGCGGGGGGCGGTGGCTTTGACCTGTTCGGGCTGATGAGCCAGCAAAAGCCGTCCCGTGTCGCCACCGATGTTTTTGTCGCCGGAGGATGTTCCTACCTGATCAAGCGGGAATTGTTCAACCAACTCGGAGGGTTTGACCCCGTGTTTTACATGTATGCGGATGAATACGACCTGTCATGGCGTGTCTGGGCATCGGGAGCCAGAATTCGGCTGGTTCCGGCAGCCCGGCTTCACCATCGCGGAAGTGCCAACGTCAACCCGACGGGCGGTGACAAAATCATTGAAACACGCACCAGCGACACGAAGCGGTATTATTCCAATCGCAACAGTCTGCTTTTGCTTCTCAAAAATGCGCAGCATTTGCTCCTGTTGCTTGTCGTCCCTCAACTTGGGCTGCTGGCTTTGGAGGCTCTTGTCAGTCTGTTACTGGTTCGCCGTTGGTCGTTCGTCCGGCGGGCCTATTGGGATGCAGTCGTCGATTGTTGGAAACTCCGAGGCCACATCCTGGCGGAGCGCTCCAGGATGCGCGGACTGCGGCGCCGCAACGATTTTGGGATGCTGGTTTTTCTTCGCCTCCGTCCGAACCGCTGGGATGATGTGGTGAATCTTTGGCGGCGCGGCCTTCCGCGAATAACTGCGGGCTGACACGGCTTGGGAAGTGGGTTGCAGCGGGGAGTGCCAGCAATCCCGCCCTCGCATGATGGGTTGGCTCGCGATGAGCGCAGCATCATCCCAACAGCCAAAGCATTACTTTGGGCGGGGGGCGTCCAGATGCTTCACACAAAAAATGGAAAAGGATTTTTCGGGTTGCCGGCGGGTGAACAGGCAATGGGCGAAAATTGAAACCATGCCCCAAAAAAACTTGGGTTTGTGTTTGAGCGCCGCATATTCGCCCCGAAGTGATTTGGGGCCGCTCATTCCGATGATGGTATAGCCGCGTTGTCGCATTTCATCGGCCTGCCAGCCTGAAAGATGTTCCTGCAAGTCGCCGTTTTTGCTTTTTTGCGGAACAAATCCGTTCGGCGTGAAAATAACGACGCGCTTGGTGGCCAGGCGCTCCATGGCCGCCAGCATGGTCCAGCCATCCTCCTTGGGTAAGTGCTCGATGACGTCCAGCGCGATGCAGGCGTCGAATCTGCGGTTCTGAAAAAGTTGGTCGACCTTCCGCACGTCAGCGAGGTGATATTCATCATGCGTGCCGCGGCTCTGCGCCTTTTTCAATGAGGGCTCGTAACCGTCAACTCCCGTCAGATGCGCCGTGTGCAGAAACCGCATCGGCGAATAGTCGCCGCATCCCAAGTCCAAAACGGTGGTGCAGTCCTTCAGTGTCCGGCGGATCTCAATGATCAACGAGAAGAAGGACGGATTGGGAAGCGCTTCGCGCCAAATGTTAAAATGTTGTCGGCTCATAAACTAGCACAGGGTGGTGCTTTACCGTGCAGAAGTTCAACCAGTTGAAATGGATTTTTGAATGTGTCGGCATCAGGCAATGCGGACGCTGTCATACGCCGCGCGTGGCCATGGTTCTACATCGGTTCCAAGAGCGAAATGTCCGTGGACAGGCGGGTATTCTTCCAACCTTTGACTTCTGGTATCGCTTTCCCGGCGATTCTGGGATGCCAGGAAACCAGAATCGTGGAATTCATCAGTAACTGCGCCTCGTCGCTTTCAAAAACGGAGTATTCGCCGCCCTCAATGTCAATCTTTACGAAGCCGGGCCGGCCGAATTTTTCAGTCGCGTCGCGCAGTGAAATTGTCGCCACGACGGGGCCCGTTGCCTGTCCATTGAAATCCGGATCATAACTGCCCTTGAGGAAGCCGCCGTCCGCAGTCAGTGCATTGGGGACAATCACAACATTTGCGAACCTGGCCGTGCGATACCCGAGGTAGTAAAGCGAGTTCAGGTTCGGCTCGAACGCGAAGATTTTTGTCGCCGGGTTGCTGGTGGCCAGCATGGCCGTGTATTTGCCAACGGACGCGCCAACATCCCAAATGGGGCCGTTCGCCCACGTGCGGGTCAAGTAAGGGGCTTCATGCGGGTCCACATAACTCCCCAGCATCCGATCCGTATAAAGCCATCGGGAGGGGTGTCGCCGAATCGCGAAATTCAGCCGCATCGCAAGATTGTTCAGGACGTCCATGCTTCGGGGGGACAGCGATAAATATGAACGGAGAAAAGCAAAGCCACATCACGGTCGCAATCTAAATCCATGCCGCCCGGCCCGCGCATGCTTGTCTGTGCGCCCGTCTGGCGCCCCAAATCCGCGACCATGCGACCGGATGCGCACTGGACCAACTTGGGAAATTTTGCCTGCTGCGGGTGCCGGGCGCGACAGCTGGAATCAGCTTGTCGGTGAATCTCCGAGGTGCCAACTTGCCCGCCGTTGCCCTTGAACAATCCTCCCCGGGGCCATGTCAGAGGGGGAAACTGTTTGCGTTGCCCACGTCATGAGAGTTGACCTTGCGAAAATCACGCGCTCACCCTTTTTCGGGCCGGCGCTCATCATTATTCTTTTGTGTCTGCTCTTTGGCCGGAGCTTTCTTCCCGGCTATGTGCATTTCTCAAATGATGGCCCGCTGGGACAGCAAAACGCAGCCTGGACGAGCCTGCCGGCGGGCATATTCGGCGTTTGGAATGATTTGAACCATACGGGCTACGGCACCGGGGCGTTTCCTCTTGATATTACGTGTCTGCTTAAATCTTTCCTTGGCCCTGTCGGTTTCTCGAAATTCTTCGCGCCCATCAGCCTCGCCATTTTGGGCGTCGGAGCGTGGACTTTCTTCCGGGCGATGAAGCTTTCACCGGTGGCGTGCACGGTGGGGGCGGTTGCCGCCGCCCTTAATTCTGCCTTTTTTTCCGAAGCCTGCTGGGGTGTGGCCTCGCATGCCATTGCGTTTGGAATGGTCTTCATGGCGCTGGCCTTGGTGCAGGGCCTGACCGAAGAAATGTCGTGGCCGCTGCGCCTGACGCGACTGGTGCTGGCCGGCCTGTGCGTGGGCATGAACGTGATGGAGGCGGCGGACATCGGCGCGTTATTCAGCGTGTTTGTGGCTGGCTTCGTCTGCTTCAAGGCGTTTGTGGCTGGCAGCGGGCCTGCCATAAAGCGGCTTGGACGTGGGTTGATGAGCGTCGCCATTGTTGCCCTCTTTGCAGCTTTTATCGCGGCGCAGGCCTTGTCCACACTGGTCAGCACGCAAATAGTCGGCATTGCGGGCACGAGTCAGGACAGTCGAACCAAGGCTGAGAAATGGAACTGGGCCACGCAATTCAGTCTGCCCAAGAAGGAGGCGCTGGATCTTGTGGTCCCGGGGTTGTTTGGTTACCGCATGGATACGCCGGGGGGCGGTCAATACTGGGGGGAGGTTGGTCGCAGTCCGGGCTGGGAGGAGAACAAGAGCAACGCCAATTTTGGGGCACGTTACCGCGGGTCCGGCTTTTATGCCGGCGCGGTGGTGTGCGTGCTGGCCGCCTGGGCTTTGTTTCAAGCGATTCAGCGAAAGCGCTCCATCTATTCGGAACTCGAACGGAAATGGATCGGGTTTTGGCTCGCCACACTGGTGGTGAGTTTACTGCTTGGATTTGGTCGATTCGCTCCGTTCTATCAAATCGTTTACGCACTCCCGTATTTTTCCACCATCCGGAACCCAACGAAGTTTTTGTTCTTCGCGGAATTTGCCCTGGTTACGCTCGCGGCGTTCGGCGTCGAAGGGATTTGGCGGTTCGGCTCGGGCAAGTCATCTGTCCCGGCGGGAGCCCGGGGGGGCGATACCTCGTTTCGGCGACGCTGGGGGACGTTCAGCTTGGTGGCGCCCGCGGTGGTGCTGCTGGGCTGGCTGTTGTATGCCCAGTGGCGTCCGGCGTTGGAGCGATACGTGCAGACGCAAGGGTTCAGCGCGGGCGATGCCGCGGCCATTGCGCAGTTCAGCATTGGCCAGGTCGGCTGGTTCTGGGTGCTGGTGTCGGTCGGGGTGGCCTTGATTTGGTTTGCGATGCGCGGCCGCCTGCTGGCCGCCGGTTTCAACTGGAGCGGCCTCCTGGTGTGCGGGCTGCTGGTGGTTGACTTGGGCCGGGCCAACCTGCCGTGGATCGTATATTGGAACTATCCCGACAAGTATGCGGCCAACCCGGTCATCGATTTTCTGCGAACCAAGCCATACGAGCATCGGGTGGCGGCGTTGCCGTTTCGGTCCCCGCCGCAACTATCCCTGCTTGACCAGATCTACCGCATCGAATGGATGCAGCAACATTTTCCCTACTACAACATTCAAAGCCTCGACATCGTGCAGATGCCGCGTGAGCCGGTGGATTTGAAGGCTTTTGAATCCACCTTGCAGTTCC